>JAAYLJ010000064.1 GCA_012521935.1 Campylobacteraceae bacterium
CTTTTTTTGCAAGCATATAGAGCTTGAATTGTGCCCTCAACTATAGGGCTTGGTCCAAAGTCTCCGCCCTTGGCATCAATGGCGATTCGCAACATAAGATTTAATATTCACCAGTAGTTTTATTTATACGGTGAGGCATTTTCCATGATCCATCCTTATCCTTTACAGGCATTGGAAGGGTTATTTTGTAGTGCGTTCTTCTTTTCGCTGCACGCGTTTTACTAACTCGTCTTTTTGGTACTGCCATTTTTACTCTCCTTTATTATTTTGACATTTTTCACAATAAAAATAGTCGCTTTTTATGGCTTCTATTTCACTTATTATCACTTCCTTAAAATCAGCATATCCTTTGAAAAATTCAATGCCATTTGGTAGTTCTTCATCAAGCTTTGGTAGCTCTTCATCGCCAATCCAAATTTTTACATCTTCATCTATATTAATCTTAATTTCAGATAGGCAAATATCACAATTGTGCCGTAAAAAACCTTCTAATTTCCCTTCAAACAGAAAAAGTTTTGAGCTTTTTTTAAAAACATTTCCACTTAAAAGAAGTTCATCTTGCTCAATATTAATTGGCAAGCCTGCTTCAGTTATTTTACGAAACTCTACTCTCATTTTTTAATGTATATTTTGCCCAGAGAAAAAGAAATTAATTTCAATTTTTGCATTTTCTAAACTATCACTTCCATGAACAGCATTAGCATCAATGCTTGTAGCAAAGTCTGCTCTAATAGTGCCCTTTGCTGCTTCTTTAGGATTTGTAGCTCCCATTAATTCCCTATTTTTAACTACTGCATTTTCACCCTCAAGCACCATAACTACAACAGGCCCGCTTGTCATAAATTCAACTAACTCTCCAAAAAAAGGCCTCTCTTTATGTACAGCATAAAATGCTCCTGCATCTTCACTGCTTAGCTTAATCTTTTTCATTGCAGCTACTCTAAGACCATTCTCTTCAAAACGATCAATAATCTTTCCAATCACACCCTTACTAACAGCATCAGGTTTTATTATAGACAATGTTTGTTCCATAGCGGAATTCTCCTTAATTATTAAAACATTCGTGTAAAGCAAGGTGGAAGTATATCAAAAAAAGCTTAAAATAAGAAGTTATCAAAGCCCAGCTAGAAGATGGGCTTTATTATTAATCTACGCAGGGAGTGTCTCCATTCCTCATATCATCTGTTATCTCATCTCGACTTGGCTGTCCTTCAACTACTGCGTCCCAAACGATACATCCCTCAGTTGGACAAGCTGTCGCACAGGCTGGCTCATCATGATAACCTACACACTCAACACATTTATCTGCATAAACATAATAGATGCTCTCTCCTGTTGGATTATCATCATCATCAACTATAGCTTCCACAGGACACTCATCAATACAAGCGGCACAACTAATGCAAATATCTGTAATTTTTACAGCCATTTCCTCTCCTTTGATTATAAAAATTTATGAACTATATCACATAATATTTAAAGTAGATATAAAAAATTTTAGAAAAAGTTAAATGCAAAGTTGATTTTAATTAAAAGTTTAAGTTTTGCTACAAAGATTAGTTAAGTTTTTATTTTAACAATTAATTAAATGATAAATGATATAATTTTTATCCTAATAATTTTTACTAAAAAGGATTAATATGTTAGTAACTAATAAAGCTCCAAATTTCAGCGCTACTGCGGTATTAGGCGATAATACAATTGTTAAAGATTTTAACCTATATGAAAATATTGGTGAAAATGGTACAGTACTTTTTTTCTATCCATTAGATTTTACTTTTGTTTGTCCATCTGAGATAATTGCATTAGACAATAGGTTAGAAGAGTTTACGAGTAGAGGTATCTCTGTAATTGGGGTTTCTATCGACTCAGAGTTTTCTCATTTTGCTTGGAAAAATACAGCTGTAAATAGTGGTGGAATCGGGCAAGTTAGGTTTCCTTTAGTTGCAGATTTAACAAAGCAAATTGCAAGAGATTATGATATTTTATTTAATGAATCAGTTGCCCTTAGAGGTTCATTTTTAATTGATAAAGATAAAACTGTAAGACACTGCGTAATTAATGATTTACCACTAGGTAGAAATATAGATGAAATGATTAGAATGGTTGATACTATGCTTTTTGTAAATGAGCATGGAGAGGTTTGTCCTGCTGGGTGGAACAAGGGGGATGAAGGGATGAAAGATACGACTGATGGTGTCGCAGAGTATCTTGCAAAAAATGCAAACAAACTATAAAACCAAGCTCCATAAGAGATTTTTCTCTTATGGAGAGAGTTTAATTAACAACAAGAGCAAGAGTCAACAGTAGCAAGTACTTCGATTCTTTTAATACTTCTGCCTACTTTTTCCTCAATATCTTTTTGATATTTATCAAATGCAATATCGCAAGGCATATCTTCAATATTTCCACAATTTGCACAAACAACATGGATATGAGGCATGTAAAAAACATCATATCTCATCTTACCAGTTGGAGTATTTATCTCTACAACCAAACCTTCATCTTTTAGTGTATTTAAATTTTTATACACAGTAGCTAAAGAGATGGCAGGATGCTCTAGGCGAATCTGCTCAAACAGTTCATCGATGGTAGGGTGAGTCTGTCCATCTAACGCTTTTAATACCGATATTCTTTGCGGTGTAGCCTTTAGGTTACAACTTTTAAGTAGTTGAATGTAGTCAGTCATTTCTGTATCCTATTTTTTTTCTATTATGCCTAAAAAAGTTTAAGATATTTTTATTTTTAGAAAGTAATTTTTATCTTTTTGTTTCATTTATTATTAATTCTACTATTTTTCTTGGAGAAACATTTAAAAAATCCTCCACCTCTTCTGTTTTTCCATGTGGGATAAAACTATCTTTATACTCAGTACTAATTATTTTAATCTCTTTAATATCATTTTCACTTAGCCACGCTGTTATTATCTCACTAACTCCACCTTTTTTTGCTGAATCACTAAAAATCACCCAAGTTTTAAAACTATTTACTAGGCTTTTTAAAAGCTTATCATCAAGAGGTTTTACAAATCTTAAATCAACAATGGCTGGATTTAAACTATCTTTTAAAAGCTCTTTTACCATCCAAGCCCTTCCAACTCCTTGACCAAAACCTAAAAATGCAATCTCTTCTCCATCTTTAATTATCTTACCTTCCCCTAGTTTAAATACAGGGCTCTCTTTGCTCTCATATTCTAAAAATGCACCTCTAGGGTATCTTAAAGCACAAGGTCCTTGATGTTTATAAGCATAAATAATTGCCTCTTCCATCGTTTCATCTGAGCTTGGTGCAAATATTGTCATGTTTGGAATAGCATTTAAATAAGAGATGTCAAACACTCCTTGATGAGTCTCTCCATCTTCCCCAACTATTCCAGCCCTATCCATAGCAAATACAACGCTTAAATTCATAATGCAAACATCATGAATAATCTGATCATACGCTCTTTGTAAAAAAGTTGAATAGATAGTAACAAATGGTTTAAATCCCTCTTTTGCCATGGCTGCCATAGATGTTACGGCGTGTTGTTCGGCGATAGCAACATCCCAAAACCTATCTGGAAACTCTTTAATAAGCCTATCAAGTCCTGTACCACTAGGCATAGCAGCTGTTACTCCAACTACATTTTCATATTTTTTAGCTAATTCAAACAAAGCATCACTAAAAAGCTCTGTCGCACTTTTTTTAGATGATTTAGAAAGCGCTTGCCCACTTTTTAAATCAAATGGCCCCACACCATGCCACTTTTCATAGTAACCCTCTGCTCTTTCGTACCCTTTTCCTTTTAATGTTTGAGCATGAACAATTACAGGTTTTTTAAGTTTTTTTGCAACTTCAAGTGTTTCAATGAGAGATTTTAAATCATGTCCATTTACTGGCCCAATATATTCAAGCCCTAACTCTTCAAAAAGCACTCCAGGGGTGATGAGCCTAAGACTCTCTTCAAATCTCCTTGCTAAATAGCTAGCAGAATCAGGCAAATATGATAAAAATTGTTCAGTTTTTTCTTTTATTTTTTGATAAAACTCTCCAGCCATAGCTTGAGAAAGATACTTACTAATTGCCCCAATTGGCTTAGCTATACTCATCTCATTATCATTTAAAATTATAATAACTGGATATTTTCTATCTCCTAGCTCATTTAGTGCTTCATAAGCCATTCCAGCGCTCATTGAGCCATCACCTATTAAAACAATAGGAGTTCTATCCTCTTTTTTTAATTTAATAGATTTAGCAGCTCCAAAGGCCAAAGAGATAGAAGTTGAACTATGTCCTGCAATGAAATAGTCATATTTAGATTCGCTTGGTTTTGTATATCCGCTAATTCCATTAAACTGTCTTAGTGTGTCAAACTCTTCCCATCTATTTGTTAAAAGTTTGTGGGTGTAGGATTGATGACTAACATCAAAAATGAAAGGATCTTTTTTTACATCAAAAACATAATGCATTGCAACAGTTAGCTCAACTGCGCCTATATTTGAGCTTAAATGCCCTCCATTATGACTTACTGTTTTTAAAATTTTATCTCTAATTTTTTGACATAGCTCAATTAATTCATCAATTTTTTTATCTTTTATATTCATAAAATCATTACTCTTTCATCATTTGCTTTATTTTTTCTAGCCTTAAAGATAGTGTTGCATCAATATTTCCTGCATCGCTTAAAACTACAACTCCTCCCTCAGAAATAGCATCATCAGCCCCAACTTTTATATGCTCAAACTCCCCAAACTCCTCTTTTACTGCTTCGTAAGTTTTAGGATTAACTTTTATCTCAAGTTTTGTTGCCTCTGCTAGCTCTTTTGCTAAAGATTTAGCTAAAGATATGCTAATTTCACTAGAATTTTTTGAAACTTCTTTTTGTATCACCTCTTTTGCAATCTCTATGGCAGCTTCGCTTAATTCACTCTCATTTTTTTTCAAAAAAGCTTTAAAAGTCTCATTTGTCTCCTCAAGAAGATTAAGAGATCTTCCAAACTGTTTTTCTAAATTAGAAACTTTCCCCTCAAAATCAGCTTCAGCTCTTTTTTTACCCTCTAAAATCCCTTCTTCTTTAGCTTTTGATGTCTCATTAGAAAGTCTTTTTTCAAACTCTTGTTCTTGATTTTCAATCTTTATTTGAAGTTTTACAATATTTGATGAGAGTTCATCTGTTTTTTTAAGTAACTCTTCTATGAAAAGAGTTTCATCTGGTTTTTGTACTGTTTTGGTAACTTTACTCTCTTCTTGTTTCTCTTGTTCTTGCTCTTGTTCTTCCTCTTTTTCCTCTAAGATTTTCTTTTTCATTTGGGCAGTTGTGCCTAAAACTTTAAATCTATAAGGCTCTACATTGTGGCTTTCAATATTTTTAGTTGTAATTACACTTTTTGCCATTACTCTATCATCTCTTCAGCTTCACCAACATGCAAGATGCCCTGCTCTGCTAGTTTTTGAACCTCATCAACAATTCGTCTTTGAGCCTCTTCTACTTCTCTTACTCTAACTGCTCCTAAAAATTGCATCTCTTCAGTAAATGCTTCTGAAGCTCTTTGTGACATGTTTTCCATAAACTTATCTTTAAGCTCATCAGCAGCTCCTTTTAACCCAATCATTAAATCTTTTTTATCTGCAACTTTTAAAATCTCTCTAATTGCTAGGTTATCAAGCTGTAAAATATCTTCAAATGTAAACATCATCTCTTTAATGATGGTAGCTAGCGCTTCATCACTTTGTTCAATATATCCAATCGTAGCTTTTGCTGCTTTTTGTCCAAGTCTATTTAAGATTTCTGCAACTGCTCTTGGCCCTCCAACCTCAACTTTGTATGAGGTGAGTGATTCTAGTTTACTCTCTAAAACTGCTGAAACTCTTTTGATAACTGATGGAGAAATATCTCCTAAATTTGCCATTCTTATTGTAATTTCACTTCTTAATTCATCTGGAAAAAATGAGATAGTCTCTGCTGCGCTAGTTGGATCCATATGAGCTAGAATTAAAGCAACAGTTTGTGGATGCTCATTTATAATAAAATCTGCTAATTGTTGTGGTTTAATTTGTGAAAGATACCCAAAACTTTGAGTGCTTTCCATGGATTTTGCTAATTTATCTAAAATCTTTTGTGCTACTTCAGAACCAAAAGTTCTATAAAGAATCTCTTTAGCATACTCAAGTCCGCCACTTCTTATAAATTGGTTTGATTGTATTATTGCATAAAACTCTTCAAGTACCGCAGTTGCAACTTGTTTATCTACATTTTTTACAGTTGCAATATATCTTGAAATTTCAGTAACAGTATCTACATCCATATGTGAAAAAAGAGTTGCGGTAGTCTCCTCTCCTAGCTGGATCATTAAAATTGCAGCTTTTTCAGGCATGGAGAGTTCATTATAAAGAATTTGTTGCTGTTCATTTAACTTAACCACTCTTTAATCTCCTTTTCCATAAGGGGTGCCAAACTCTGTTTCAGACTTAATCATCCCTTGAAGCAAAGATGCAACATCTTCACCTCTATCATTAACCATGGTTTTAAGTTTTTCAAGTAAAACATCATATCGCAACTCTTCTTCGTCAAAATCTTCTCCAATCCCAAGCTGCTCTTCCACTTTTTTCCTAGCTTGTCTAAACTTCTCAAGGGTATCCTCGGCGCTCTCTTCTTCTTCCTCAAGCTCCTCTTTAAACTTCTCAATATCTTCACTCTCTTCTTGTCTAGCTTCAAGCATTCTAACGCTAAATGGAATAATGATTTTTTTATAAAATATAAACAGTATTATAGCAACAAAAATATATTTCAAAAGTGGCCAAATGGGCTCAAGATAGTAGTGCGCTAATGAGACAAATGTTTTAGTTGGAGCTACTTTTCCATCTGCTTGAAGTGGCTTAAACTCAAAGTTGCTAACTGCAACCTCATCTCCTCTTGTCTCATTAAAACCAACTGTCTGTTTTACGATTGATTCTATACTAGCAAGCTGTTCTGGAGCTAAGGCTATAAATTCAAGCTTTTTATCCTCATTTAACTCATACCTACCATCCACAACAACAGCTGCACTAACTCTTTTAATGGTGGCAAACTCACCTTTGACATTAGTAACTCTTTTTGAAATTTCATAATTTGTTGTAATGGAATTTTTATTGTACTTTTCTTCTAATCTATCGTTTTCTATCCCCTCAACTGGCCCAATATTACTTACTGCCCCAGGCACTCCACCAACTTCTGCTGGTCTTCTTCCCTCTCTTGCCTCTTCAATTGACTGCTCACTTCTTGGAACAGATTCTGGATCAAACTCTTCACTAGTGCTCTCTTTTTGAGAAAAATCAAAATCTATATTTACTTTTGCTACTACCTTATCCACTCCACCTATAATTGGTGCTAAAACATTTATGATTTTTTGTTCATAATCGCTTTCATAACCTCTTTTGTATTTAACTTGCTTTTGGATAAGTTCATCTTCATAAACTCCCTCTTCTTCACCTAAAGGGACTCCATTTTGATTTACGATTTTTACATCTTCTGGCTGCATTTTACTAACTGAGGATGATACTAGGTTTTTAATGCCGCTTATTTGCTTAGATTGTAGGTGCATACTTGGGTTGATTTCAAGAACAACTGAAGCTGTAGGAGAAGCTTGTCTTTGAGTAAAAACACTATCTTTTGGAATTGCAATGTGTACATTTGCGCGGTTTATGGGTTGAAGACTCTCTATGGTTCTAGCAAGCTCGCCCTCTAAGGCTCTAAGATATTTAATCTGCTGTGCAAAATCAGTTGCTCCAAACTCACTTTTATCAAATATTTCATATCCAACTTTGCTATTTTTTGGAATTCCCAAAGCTGCAATTGTAATTCTTTCTTTATAAACTACATCATTTGGAACTAAAACAGTGCTTTCATTATAGACTTTATATGGTACTTTTCTTTGCTCTAATTGTTGAATAATTAGCGCTGAATCTTCTGGAGTTGTATTTTCAAATAGCGCGCTATAACCTCCGTATCCTTCACTAGATCCACCTTTATAAAAAGATAGAAAAACTAAAAAACCAACAGCTATGCTTACTGATAAACCAGCTACTATTCTTTGTCTTAAAGAGAGGTTTTGGAAAAGTGTACCAATTTGATGAAAGAGTGTTTTAATATCCATTAAACTCCCATTTTAGCAATATGCACGAGTAAAAGTTTCAAAAAATCGCGTATTTTGTTCTGGAGTACCTATGGTAACTCTAACTGCATTCATGCCATAAGCGCTTAAATCCCTTATGATTATACCTTGTTCTAGCATAATTTGTGCTATTTTTGAAGCATTTTTATCTTCTGGAAAGTTTAAAGTTATGAAATTTGTGTAACTTGGTATGAAATCAAATCCAAGTTCTTTGGCAGTTTTTTCATATCTTTTCATTTCGCTAAAGTTTTCTTTAATTGCATTTTGGACAAAATCCTCATCTTTTAAAGCTTCAATTCCAGCTCTTAAACTAAGAGTAGTTATGTTAAATGGTGGCCTTAGTTTATGCAAAGCTTTTATAATCTTCTCACTTCCAATCCCATATCCACATCTCATTCCACCAAGCCCATAAGCTTTAGAAAAAGTTCCAAGATAGAGTGTATTTTCAAACTTTTCTATAAGCTCTTTTGGTGAAATTTCTTTTTTAGGGTCTTTAAATTTTGCATACTCTTGATACGCTCCATCAACTACTATTAAAATATCTTTATCAACTTTTTCTATAAACTCAAAAACATCTTCTTTATCTAAACACTCACCTAAAGGGTTATTTGGGATACATAAAAAAAGAACTCCTATCTCATTTTTATTCTCTTTTAAAAGCTCTTCTAACTCTTTTAAATTGTGTGTTTGGCTCTTTGTTTTATATATTTTTGCTCCTGTTTGCATCCCATAAACTTCATACATAGCAAAGGTAATGCCAGCCATTACTATCCCTTGTTTGGGATTTGCTTTGGCTTTTAGTGCAAACTCTATAACTTGATCACTTCCCGCACCAACTATAACCTCACTACTTTTAACATTAAATCTTTTTGCAAGCCCATCTTTGAGCTCATACATACTATCATCAGGATACAAAGATGCATTTTTTACCTCATCTTTAATGGCTTCTAAAACTTTGGGACTACACCCTCTTGGATTTTCATTGCTAGCAAGTTTTATAATATCTTTTGGATTAATCCCATACTCTCTTACTACAAGCTCAATTGGCTTTCCCGCCTCATAGTTTTTCAAACCACTCAAAACTTCATTAAATCTCATACACTCTCTCCTCTTACATAACTTCCTAGCCATTTAATCTGATATCTTTCACCCATTTTTAAAATCTTTTGCACATTCTTATCATCAATATGTCCTTCAAACTCCAGATAAAAAACTGTTTTAAAACCCCTCTCTTTAGCTGGTCTTGACTCAATTTTTGTAAGATTTACATTTGCATCTTCAAAAGATTTTAAAAGTTCAACCAATCCTCCTGGCTTATCCTCAGTTCTAGCTAAAATAGAGGTTTTATTTTGTACTCCAGGAGCATTTTTAAAATCACTCAAAATCAAAAATCTTGTTCTATTTGCCAAATTATCTTCTATTCTACCAAATAGAATTGGCACATTGTACATTTTTGCCCCAATGTGCGAACAAATAGCTGCACTTTGAGGATCTTTTGAAGCTTTTTGTGCCGCTTGGGCAGTTGATTTTGTTGGGATAAATTCAATATCAAGCATTTGATGCTCTTCTAAAAATTTCCTGCATTGATTGTAGCCTTGTGGATGAGAGTAGATTTTTTTAATTTGCTCAATCTTTTCAGCTTTACTTGCAAAAGAGTGGTGAATATCCATATAAACCTCTGCTACAATCTTAATCCCATCATATTTTCCTAGTGAGTCCAAAGTTTCACCAACAGCGCCTTCAGTGTTATTTTCTATTGGAACTACGCCGTATTTTGCCTCTTTATTATTTAGTACCTTAAAAACTGCCTCGACACTGCTTAATGAAAGATAGTTTCCCATTGAGCCAAAACGGCTCTGCGCAACTTGATGAGTGTAGCTACCTTTTGGCCCTAAATATGCTATCTTTTCAGGCATTTCTAAATTTCTACTTACTGCAAATATTTCAAAAAATATAGCCTCAATTGCATCATCATTTAAAGGTCCTTTGTTTAAACCTTTTAATCTATCAAGTATCTCTTGCTCTCTTTCAGGGCGATAAATAGAAGTTCCATCGGTCTGTTTTAGTTTTCCAATGGCTTTAACTAACTCCATTCTTTTGTTTAAAAACTCAATTAGCTCATTGTCTATTTTGTCAATTTGAGCCCTATAAAGATCAATCTCTTTCATTAAGCTCCTTTAAAATGCTTTCTAAATTTGGATAGCTTTTATCAAAAAACTCTTTGAAAAGCTCTGCTTCTTTCTCATTTTTAATCTTACCTGTTAAGACAAGTTTTGTATCCATTCCCAAAGTTTTTGCGCCAGATAAATCGCCTTTTGCATCATCACTTATGATAGTTATTTTATTAAAAGTTATATTTGGATTTTGTTTTTGCAAAATTTGAAGTGCTTTTTCATAAAAATGGGGACTTGGTTTTCCAACTATGGTTGCACTTTTATTGGTTGCATACTTAAGCATTGCTAAAATCGCTCCAACTCCTGGATAAGTAACTCCATCTTTAGCATAAATGCTCGTACCGTGCATCCCAACAATCTTTGCTCCATTAAGCACTAAAGAGATCATTTTTGCAAGCTTTTTTGCATCATACTCTATATCGCTTGCGATAAGCACGGCATCAGCCTTCTTTTCATCTACTGTAAACTCTAACTCTTTTAAAACATCAATGAAAGATTTAGGCCCAAAAGCTGCCACACAGTTTGTATTTAAACTCTTTTTTAAAACCATGAAAGGATCAAGATAATATTTGATATTTAACCCTTTATCTTTTAAAGAGTTTAAAAAAACTTCACTTTTTAACTTTGTATTGTTTGTAATGACGCAATATGGAACTAGGTTTTCATTTAAATAATCTATGAATTTAACTGCCCCAGGAAGTGGACTTTTGTCTAAATCGCTAATTAATGTTCCTTGAACATCGATTAAATATCCTAAAGACACTCTTCCTCCAATCTGATTAAATCCTCAAAACTCTCTCTTTTTCTAATTATTCTATCTATCCCATCTTCAATGGCAATTTCAGCTACTTTTGGCCTGCTATTGTAATTTGAACTCATGCTAAAACCATATGCGCCAACACTATGGATGACTAAAAGAGAGCCTTTTTTAGTCTTTGGTAAAATCCTATCTTTAGCTAAAAAGTCTCCACTTTCACATATGGGCCCGACAACATCAGCTAAAGTTGAGTGTGAACTCTCTTCATCTACCACGCTTACTTTATGAAATGCGTCATATAAGCTTGGCCTTAAAAGATCATTCATAGCTCCATCAACAATGATAAATCTTTTTGAAGAATTCTTTTTTTCATATAAAACTTTTGTCAAAAAATATCCACTATTTCCAACTAAAAATCTTCCTGGCTCTAAAAGTATGGTTAAATCCAAACCTTTTAAGGTTGAAAAAATTCCTTGTGCATACTCATAAAGATCTATCTCTTTCTCATCTTCATACTTAATTCCAAGTCCGCCACCTATGTCAAAAAACTTAATATCAACCTCAAGTGCAATTAAATTTTTCACTAACTGAGCAATAATTTTTGAAGCTTCTAGGAAAGGTTTTAATGTTGTTATTTGGCTTCCAATGTGAAAATGAATCCCTATTGGATCAAGATATTTTGAATTTTTTGCATAAAGATAGAGTTTTTTAGCCACTTCAATATCTACTCCAAACTTATTCTCATCAAGTCCAGTAGAGATGTATGGGTGGGTTTTTGCATCTATGTTTGGGTTTACCCTAATGCTAATTCTAGCTGCATTATTTAACTCTTTAGCTATCTCTTCAACTCTTTTAAGCTCCGCTTCGCTTTCAACATTTACCATTAAAATTTTAAGCTTAAGCGCTTCTTTTATCTCATTATCGCTCTTCCCAACACCGCTAAATATAATCTTATAAGGATCTATTCCAGCAATGAGAGCCCTTTTAATCTCTCCAATAGAGACGCAATCAGCCCCAGCACCCTCTTTTGCTAAAGTTTTAATAACTGAAAGGTTTGAATTAGCTTTAAGGGCATAACATATCAAAGATTTTCTAGCTTTAAATGCAGTTTTTAAGTTTTTGTACCTATCTTTTATATAATCAAAATCATAAATATATAGTGGGGTATCATATTTTTTAGCTAAAGCTTGAAAATTCATGCTTCTCCTTTACTTAGTCAAAGCTAATATTCTACTAAAACTAGGCTAAAAAGAAGTTAACGAAAAAATTTATCTGATCTTGTGTGTAACCATAATCCAAATAGGGCTAGAATGATTATTGGAGCTACCATGCCAATCTCTGGCAAAACTACACTTGTTTGAGATAATCTAAAGAGTATAAATAAAATTCCCCAAACACAAAGTGTGGCAAATATGAAGATAAAACTAAGAAGAGCTAAATTGAAAAATCTAGCTGAAGCTGGCAAATAGTAGTAAAGAATGACAAGCATAAAAGGTGCAAATAGTGGGAAAATTGTTAGATAATAAAGGTTTGATTTAATGCCATCAGTATTTATATTGTCCTTACTAAAAAACCTTAAAGCTTCAACTGCATCTTTTACTGTAAGAGCTATGCCTCCTTGATGAGCATTTTCAATAATCTTTGGCTTAAAGCCTTCTAATGCTCTTTTGGAGCTAAAAGGTTCAATCTTTAATCCTTTATCAAAAAGTGTGGCAACTTCTGGTTTATGGATTATTTTTCCATCTCTTAAATCCCACGCATCTTTTTTAAAAATGGCACTTTTTGCCTCAATTATCTCTTTTATTTGTGTTCCATCTATATTAAATATTTTTATATCTCTTGCCTCTTGTTTTATGGGATCTAATCTTTGTATATAGACATAACTTTTCTTATATTTTAAAAAAAGCCCCTCAGAAATTAGCGATAATTGACTATTTTTTAAAAGATTGCTTCTATATTCATGCGCATAGGCAAAAGGGGTAAAATTTAAACCTATGTAGATAAAAGTGGAGATTAAAGAGATGATAAATATTGGCCTTAATATCTTTTTTTTGGATATTCCAGATGCGTATAAAGAGATTAATTCATTAGATCTTATCATATTAAATTTACTAACTATCATGGCAAATACAATGGCTAAGGGAAGAGCATAATTTACTGCCCACAAAGTGTTTAAAGATAGATATAAAAACTGCAAGTTGGCAGATTCTGGCAAATCTTTTAAGTTAATTAAATAATCAACCCCAACATAAAAAAAGACTAATCCTATAAAAATTATAAATAAGTTTTTAAAATATGACCATCCAAGATAACGCTCATAAATATTAATCATCTTTTTTCTTTTTAAGAGTAAATGTAGAGCCAATTTCTGCTTTTGTCATTTTAGTTAGCGCAAGCACCGCGTCTGTAGCTCTATCTACCACTTCTAAAACCACCTCTAATTCATCTTGTCTAAAAGGCTCAAGTACATGTTTTACCACATCATCTTTAAAAGAGGGCTTATCTATGCCTATTCTAACTCTAAAGTATTCACTCCCACAGTGAGCGTCTATTGATTTTAAGCCATTGTGCCCTCCATGTCCACCAGAGGTTTTAAACCTTAATGAACCAACAGGCAAATCTAAATCATCATGGATTACTACAATAGATTCTATTTTAAAATAGGAAGCTACAGCTCTAACACTAACGCCAGAGTTGTTCATATAAGTTTGTGGTTTTAAAAAGAGAAATTCACTGCTTTTGTAAAGCTCCCCTTGAAATTGGGGTTTATTTATGGTTTGGGTTTGAACTTTTTCTATTAACTTGTCTATTACCCAAAATCCAACATTGTGGCGAGTTTTAGAATACCTAAAAGTGGGATTTCCAAGACCCACCACTAAAATCATTTCACACCCTATTTTGCTTTAATTACTCCGATAACAGCAACGCGATCGGCTTCAAGCATAGTAACTTTTTCAGAAACATTGATATCTTTAACTAAAATCGTATCGCCAACATCAAGCTTACTAATATTTACCTCAAATGAGATAGGTAAATCTTCTGGTTTACATTTAACAGCTAAGCGCTTTTTTGATTGAACCAAAACACCTTTGTTTTTTAAGCCAACAGGAGTTCCATTTGGCCTTACAGGTATCATAAACTTTGAAGCTACACCTTCAATTGCAACTTTTAAATCAACATGGATTAATCTATTTGTAATTGGATCTTTTTGGTACTCAACTACAACTACATTTAAAGTCTCATCTCCTACTTTTACAGGAAACGCTAAAGTCTCTTTATGTTTTACAGCTCTAATAAATTCATTCTCTTTAAAAGCCGCATTTATATTTGATAATCCCTTGCCATAAATATTGGCAATTAGATAACCATCTCGCCTAAGAGCTTTTACACTCTTTTTTCCGATACTCTCTCTAACTACACCTTCTAACATACTTTTATTCCTTATAAAAATTTAAGCTTGGCATTTTACCAAAACTACTTTAAATCAGAGTTAAACTTTTAATCTTAAAATATCTGAACTATCATCAATACTCTGCTCACCGCCATTATCTGAAGCAATTTGAGCATCATAAAAATCAAGTTTCATTTTAAGATCACTTGCAGAGCTTGCATTATTTAAAGCTTCTTGTAAATCTATATATCCTTTAGCATATAGCTCTAATAAAGCTTGATCAAATGTTTGAGATTTATAACTCTCTTTTCCTTCTCTAATGGCATCAGCTATCTCTCCATCTCTTCCTTCTAAAATAAGGCTCTCTATCCTTGCATTTTTAACTAAAATCTCAACAGCAGCCATTCTTCCACCACTTTTAGTTCGTACTAATCTTTGAGAAATTATCCCTTGCAATACTGAAGATAGTGACATTTTAATTCTATTGTGCTCGCTTCCAGGAAACATTCCAATTATTCTATTTATTGTCTCTTTAGCATCTAAAGTGTGCAAAGTTGATAAGACTAAGTGCCCAGTTTCAGCTGCATGCAAAGCTGTTTCAACAGTTTCAAGATCTCTCATCTCTCCAACTAAAATGACATCTGGATCCTCTCTTAGGGCATCTCTTAATGAGCTAGCAAAAGATATGGCATCTTGCCCTATGGCTCGTTGGTTTATAATGCTTTTATCATCTTTATATACATATTCAATTGGATCTTCAATTGTAATTATATGTTGTCTTCTTGTTTGGTTTATATAATTTATCATTGATGCAAGCGTTGTAGTTTTTCCACTTCCTGTTGGTCCTGTAACTAAAATCATACCCCTAGAGAGTCTGCAAAACTTCTCTACAACTGAGGGTAATTTTAATGAAGCAAAAGTTGGTAATTCTGTTGGAATGGTACGAAATACGGCCGAAACACCCTCCATTTGAAAAAATAGATTAACCCTAAATCTATACATTTCATTTAATTTAAAAGTAAAATCAATACTCTTTCTCTCTACAAGTTCATTAAAGCGCCTTCTTAAAAGCTCTTTTGCTAAAGTAATTCCATCAGAGTGAGTTAAGACTTCATCTCCCAAAGAGACAATCTCTCCATTGATCCTAGCTCTTACAATAGAGCCAGTTTTTACATGAAGATCACTTCCACCTCTTTCAACTAATGTAGAAAGATACCCTCTTAACCTCTTTGTCATTTCAAAAGTTAATTCACTTACATTAACTTCATTACTAAGCATTTTAGCTCCTTAAAAAGCTTTTAATATATCCTTGAAAGCTTGATTAAATGAGTCAATGCCTTCATTAAATAACTCATTTGAAATTTTTTCTATATCAATGTTTGACTCTTTTAGTGAGTTAAAAAACTCTCCCAAAGCTTCATTGCTAGCTGGAGTAATAGGTTTTGCATCTTTTTCCATAAACGCTTTAATTGTAGCAATAGGCGCAGTATTTATAGAGTTTGGCACAAGCAGTTCATCTATGTAGTAAGATAGTTCTAAACTATCATCTTTAGTGCCAGTTGAAGCAAAAAGTGCCCTTATATTTGGTAATTTAGCAGCTTCAATCTCTTTGTAGTGCATAAGTGCATTCATTATCCCAACTCTATTTTTTGGCAAAGAGTTTTCAAATAAAATGGAGTTTAATTTTGTATCAAACCTACTTACAAATACACTTATGACACTCTTTGTTTTTTTTGCATCTTTTAATGCTTCTAAACATTTTTTAGTTTGATCAAGTGAAAAAACTAAGGTAGCATTTATATTTAATCCTTCATTTGATAGCACTTTCATGGCTTCAAACCCAGCATTAGTTGCTGGTATTTTTATCATTAAGTTAGGCATATCTATAGCTTTTGCCAACTTTAAACCTTCCTTGATTGTTCCATCTATATCTTCACTTAAAAAAGGATCCACCTCAATGCTAACAAAGCCATCATCTCCACTTTTGTACAGTGGCAACAGAGCCTTTGCTGCCTCTTTTATATCTTGGATAGCTAATGTTTCATAAATCTCTTTTGGTGATTTGCTTGATAGCAGTTCTCTATCTTTTTTATATGCACTTGAATTTAAAAAAGCAGATTTAAATATTGCAGGATTACTGGTTGCTCCATTTATCTTCCCATCTTTTATAAGAGTTAAAAAATCACCTTTTAAAAAATCTCTCTCAATAAAATCACACCATAATGAAAACTTTTCATCTTTTAGATACATTACAGCCCTTTTAATTTTTCAACTACTAAAGTTAAATCTTTCTCATCAATTATAATATTTGCCTCTTTTTTTAAAATTGGCTTTGCACAAAATGCAACTTTAAAATCAGCGTATTTAAACATAGATCTATCATTTGCCCCATCTCCAACAGCAACTGTTTGATTAGGCGATATGTTTAACACTCTTTGAATTGTTTGTAACATTATACCCTTTGAATCATCAAACATCATCTCTCCACCAACTTTTCCAGTTAAAATTCCTTTCTTTACATGTAAAGTGTTAGAAAAATCTGCATCATAGTTTAAAATACCCCTTGCATGAGATGTTGCTGGCTTAAAACCTCCACTAAAAACTATAACTGTAAAACCCTTGTTTTTTAGCTCTTTTATACACTCTTTTGCTCCAGGCATAAATGGTAGATTTTGACAAATTTCAATCATTCTCTCCTCTTGCAATCCTTTTAACAAAGAGACTCTTTTTGTTAAAGATTCAAAAAAATCCACTCTTCCTTGCATGGCTTCTTCTGTGATTTTTGAAATTTCATCTTCAATTCCAAGTGGCTGCGCTAAAAAATCAATAGTTTCACCATCCATTAAAGTTGAATCAAAATCAAAAACAATTAGTTTTTTACCCACTTTTTACCTTTAAAAATCACGCTTTAGTAAAGATTCTACTCTTAATATAGTAAGAATGCTATCATCTCTTTTTCCAATCCCATAAATCATACCTTTATCTTTATGTAAGGTTTCAGGAGCTGGATCAATCCTATCTTTTCTAATCCTAATAGCTTCAGTTAGCCTATCTATGACAAAACCAGCAATGCTATTTTGCCCTTTCATTACAATATATCTTGCATCTTCACTCTGCTTTGATACATCTAGGCTAAATTTTCTTCTTAAATCTATTAGTGGAATTACATTTCCCCTTAAGTTAAATACCCCTAAAACATAATCTGGCACGCTAGGAACTCTTGTGTATTCGATTGGTTTTATTATCTCTTGGATATTTAGCATTGGTATTGCATACTCTTCATCACTTACAATGAAGCCAACAAGCTGCATAACCTCTTCAGTACTTTTTATGTCAGGCTCACTCAATTGCTTTTGCTGTTTGTTAATGATCTTATTTAATCTATCTTCCATCTCACTACTCCGGCAATTTTAAATTTTTTCTTACTACACTCTCAAGATATTCAGGAGAGTATGGCTTGGTTATGTACTCTGTCATTCCAACCTCTACTCCTCTTAATCTATCAGACTTTGAAGTTCTTGAAGTAACGGCTATTAGCGGTAGGTTTTTATATTTAGAATATTTTCTAATTTCACCTGCTAGCGTATATCCATCCATTCGTGGCATTTCAATATCAATTAACACTGCATCAATATTGTGCTCTCCAGATTTCATGATATTTAGTGCCTCTACTCCATTGGTAGCTTCAATTGGAGTGACACCTAATGGCTCCATAGACTTCATCATGATATTTCTATCCATCTTGCTATCATCAACTACCAATACTTTATAATCACTTGGTTTAGTTTTGCTACTTGTGCCATCATTTATGGAAGCTTTTATATCAACTTTTATCTCTTTTGCCATCTCCATCAAAGCTGCCACATCAATGATGAGTGTAACCCTTCCATCACCTCTAATGGTAGCTCCAGCAATCCCTTCAATGCCTTGTAGATACTCACCCATAGATTTAATAACTATCTCTTCTTGTCCAACTAAAGTATCTACAATTACCCCTAGCTTTGACTCAGCTAGGCCAATGATGACAACATAAGTTGTATCTCCACCCTCAAACACTTGTTTAACACCAAAAACATCTGAGAGTCTAACTAAAGATAGTACCTCATCTCTAAGTCTTAAAACATTTTTTCCATCAATTGTATATATATCATCAACTGGCACTCTTACAGTCTCAAGTACTGAAGCAAGCGGAATAGCATAGTACTCTTCTTGTGCACCAACAAGCAAAGATTGAATGATGGCTAGGGTTAGTGGAATTTTAAGCTTAATGACTGTACCTTTTCCAAATTCAGAATCTACATCAATAATTCCATTAAGTTTTTCTATATTTGTTCTAACAACATCCATTCCAACGCCTCTTCCTGAAACATTGGTAACTTGTTTTGCCATAGAAAAACCTGGTTTAAAGATGAGTCCATAAGCCTCTTTATCGCTCATGGCATCAGCTTCTCTTTCGCTAATCATCCCTTTTTCTAATGCTTTAACTCTTAAAGTATCAGCGTCTAGTCCCTTTCCATCATCTGTAATTTCAATGACAATATGATTTCCCTCATTGTAGGCTTTAAGTTCGATTAAACCTTTTTCTGGTTTATTTGCCATCTCTCTTGCTTCTGGATCTTCAACACCATGATCACATGAGTTTCTAATGATATGAACTAATGGATCTCCAATCTCTTCTACGATAGATTTATCAAGCTCAGTCTCTTCACCAGATATTTCAAGTTCAATCGCTTTTCCAAGCTCTCTTGAGAGGTCTCTAACCATTCTTGGGAATTTATTAAATACTTTTGCAATTGGAAGCATTCTTGTTTTCATAACGGCAATTTGCAAATCAGTTGTGACAATGGATATGGATGAGACTACTTGATTTAACTCTTCTAAAAACTGCTCACCTTCATATCTCTCTTCCACATCATCATAGATTTTTATCAATCTATTTTTGCCTAAAACAAGCTCACCTATTAAGTTCATAAGATCATCTAATCTTTTTACTTCAACTCTAATAGTTTGCTCAACTGCCCCTGCACCTTTTTTTGCTGGGGTACTATCTTGATTAGCTCTTGGTCCGGGTGCTTTTGGTGCTAAATCTTTTGGAGTGGAAGCTTGCTTGTTTGTCGCAGCTGGCTCTTCTTGCTTTTTAGCCTCTTTTCTTTTTCTATCTTCCTCTTTTCTAGCCTTTAAAAGCCTCTCTATTTCAGCCTCTACCTCATCATCACTTAATTTAGAAACATCTACTTCATCTTCTTGCTTTGCCTCTTCCTTAACCTCTTCTTTAGTCTCCTCTTTTGCCTTAGGCTCACTTGGAGCTGTAGGAATCTCATCTCCTTCAGAGATGGCTATTAGCCTATTGCATATATCTTCAATGTCAATTCCAACATCTACATCATTTCCATAATCTTTTATCCCATGCAAGAGTGCTTTCATCATGTCAATTGACTCTAAAACAACATCCATAACATCTGGAGTTATACTAAGTTCAGCTCTTCTAGCTTTATTTAAAACATCTTCCATATGGTGTGTTAACTTAGTTAGTACATCAAAATTTAAAAATGATGAGGAGCCTTTTACTGTATGAGCAACTCTAAAAATTCGATTTAAAAGCTCTAAATCTTCTGGATTACTCTCTAGTTCTACTAAATCTTGGTCTATTTGATCAATTAACTCAAAAGCTTCAACCAAAAAGTCTTCGAGAATTTCTTGAATATCTTCCATGTGCGCACCTCTACTCTGAAACTTTAATATGTGATTTGATGACTCTTGAGACTTCTTTATAAAAAACCTGTGCATCAAACTTAGTTAAGTAGGCTTCACCGCCTGCTTCTTTACCTCTTAATTCACTAAAATGATCGCTTATTGAAGAGTTAAATACTATTGGGATTTCACTAAATCTAGGATCATCTTTTAAATTAGCTGCGAAATGAAACCCATCCATTCGTGGCATCTCTACATCACTAATTATGATTCTAAGTTCATCTTTTAAATGGTTGCCATATGTATTGTAAAGCTCTTCCATTTTAGATAATCCTTCTGTTCCATCTCTAGCTTCAATCACTTTTAATCCCATTTTAGTAAGAGCGTCATGAACAAGCTTTCTAGCAATGGTGCTATCATCTAAAATCAAAGCTGATCCAGTAATTTTTTCAAAAGCTCCCTCGCTCTCATTTATCTTAGGTTGATAGATTCCAAGCTCTTCTACTACACTTTCTAAATCTAAAATGAGTAAAACATCATCATTTTCTATCCTAGTAACCCCTGTTATTTGGCTCTTATCCAAAGCTCCCATACTTGAAGCAAAAGATGCTGGCTCTATATCTTTCCAACTAATTCTTCTAATTCTTTTAGCTTCATGAACTATAAAACCTATTAATATATTGCTAAATTCTGCAATTATAATTCTAGGTTTTATGGATTTATCTGTTGGCTCTTTTATATTCATCCAAGTTGCCAAATTTACAACTGGGATAACCACTCCTCTTAAATCAAAGATCCCCTCAATATATCTAGGAACTCCAGGTAGCTCAGTTAAATTAGGGATTTTGATAATCTCTCTAACCTTAGCCACATTTACCCCATAAATTCCCTCATATACGCGGTCTTCTTCTTGTTTAAAAATCCGAAAATCCACTAACTCCATCTCATTGGAGCCTACTTTAAGCACATTGTCATCAAACATTATTGCCCCTTAACTATTTCACATTGCATACTTTGGATACATTGTACTACAAAGTAGCTTCGTTCACACGCAAAACTACTTAAATTAAAATAATTAACCTTTTCTAATTTTAAAAAGACACCTTGATGAAAATGCCCCTCTATAACTCCCCATACATCTTTTATTGGATAGTCATTTAAGCGTTCCTTAGCCCTATCTTCAAAATCTAACCATTTTTTACAAATATCTTTTTTGCCCAAAAAATTTAAAAGTTTTTTACTAATTTTATATTTAAAAATCTTATCTAAAAAATTTAAAACCTTTAGTGTCACGCAAGATCTAATAAATTTGCTATATATCCTATATTTAAAACCCTCAAACCTATCTCCATGCAAGATTAAAAGATCTCCTTTTGGAGTTTGAACTCTAAAGGGTTGCTTTTTAAAAGGAATTGTGTACACATTTTTAAATACTTTTTTTAGATTAAAATCGTGATTTCCTTCAATGTAAAAGATGGGAATTTTTTTAGCAAGAGAGTCAATTTTTTCAATTAAGTTTTGATTTATTAGCTTGCTATACTCAATCTCTCCAACTAAAAGATCAAACATATCTCCCATTAAAAAAAGCTGGCTAGGAGACTTTATACTTTTATTTAAAATAGAGTCTATGTATTTTTCTAAACTATCTCTATTTTCATTCTCATGGGCATCAGAGATAAAAACTGCCCCTTGAAGCAAGGCTACCTCATGGGACATAGCTAAAACTTGGCAATCCTAAATTTTTATCATATCCAAACATTAAGTTTGCATTTGCAACTGCTTGAGATGAAGCTCCCTTTAAAAGGTTATCTATAGCGCTACTTACAAATAAAACTCCATCTTCAAACTTTGCATAAATATCACAAAAATTTGTTCCAGCATTTAACTTTACATCAACTGGCTTATTTCTAATCCTAACAAATGGCTCATCTTTATAAAACTGTCTTAAAACCTCAAGAGGATCTATCTTCTTGTCTAGCTCCAAATAAACGCTTACTAACATGCCTCTTATGATTGGTACTAAATGAGGTACAAAAAATACTCTATTTTTTACCCCACCAATTAACTCTATCTGCTCTTTAATCTCTGGCGCATGTCTATGTGCAAAAGGGTTGTAAGCAAAAATATTCTCATTTATGTTTACAAAATGGGTAGTTTCGCTTAGTTTTTTTCCAGCCCCAGAAACCCCACTCTTTGCATCAATCATTATTGGTGTGTCTTTTTTTATGTATTTTAAAAATGGAATTATGGCTAACAAAGAAGCTGTAGGGTAACACCCTGGATTTGCAACTAAGTTTGCATCTTTTATCTTATTTTCATAAATTTCAGGCAATCCATAAACAGCATTTTTTAAATTAGCTTCATCTTCATGTGGGCAGTAGTGCTCTTCATAAAGCTCCTTACTAAGCCTATAATCAGCCGATAGATCTACAACTTTTAC
>JAAYLJ010000065.1 GCA_012521935.1 Campylobacteraceae bacterium
AAAATGCTCAAAAAAATATCCCTTATGATGCAGCAACTTCTTTGCAGCTTGATATAAATAGTGGTAAGAAAAATGAGCTAGAGTTTTTAGTTGGCAAGGCAGTAAAACTAGCCAAAAGTAAAAACTTTGAACTTCCAATACTTGAGCCAATCTATCAAAAACTTAAAGAAAAAACCAATATGAGTTAAAATCAATAAAAGTTCACTGTTTTATTTTAATAATGATTATCATTTGTATGTTTTTTTAACTCTATTTAAGAATCTTTTCTTTATACTTCGATAACGATTATCAAAGCTATTAAAGGATAAAAATGAGACTTGATAAAGTAACAAAAAAGGGTACAAAGTGCAAGATAAAAGCCATTAAAGCTAAAGATGCACTTAGATACAAGTTACTAGATATGGGCTTTGTTGAAGGTGCGGATTGTGAGGTTATCCGCTCTGCTCCACTTCTTGATCCAATTGAATTAAAAATACATAAATATCTTTTAGCACTAAGAAAAAGTGAAGCTAGCCTTATTGAAGTTGAGGTTTTATGATAAAAGTAGCTTTGGCTGGACAGCCAAATTGTGGTAAATCCACTCTTTTTAATCTTCTTAGCGGACTTAAACAACACATCGCAAACTATCCTGGCGTAACAGTTGAGAAAAAATCTGGATTTGTTAATTTTGAAGGTCATGATATTGAAATTGTGGATCTTCCTGGAACTTACTCTTTTAGCTCATACTCACTTGAAGAGCGCGTCGCTAAAGAGTTCATACTAGATGAAGATCCAGACATTATAGTAAATGTTGTGGACGCTTCAAACATTAAAAGAAATCTATATTTAACATTTCAACTATTAGAGATTGGAAAACCTGTTGTGGTTGTTTTAAATATGATGGATGTTGCCAAAAGAAGAGATATTGAGATAGATCTTAAAAAAATCAAAGAGATGATTGGCTGCCCTGTAATCCCTGCTAGTGGAGCTAAAAAAGAGGGCAAAGAGGATATTTTAAGAGCTATTATTGAAACAAGCAAAGCCTCTTACACTCCATTTAAGATAAATTATGAAGAGCTTGAGCCATATATTTTGGAAGTTGAAAATCATATAAAAACAAAATCTCCAAAAAATTCACCAAGATGGCTGGCTATTAAAGCTTTGGAAGGCGACAAAACTATTCATGAAAAATTTCCTGAAACTGCAACCATTGCACAAGAAAAAAGATTGGAGTTTCATGAAGCTTACGATAAAGATCCAGAGAGTTTTTTAGCTGCAACAAGATATGATTCTGCTGATGTAATCTACCATAAAAGTGTTGTTGAAAAAAGCCTTACTAAAAAAACTCTAACAGATCATATAGACTCTATCATTTTAAATAGATGGCTCTCATTTCCAGTTCTTTTTTTAGTTGTTTTTCTAATATATCAATTTGCAATCGTATATGGTTACAAGGTGACTGATTACACATGGCCGCTCTTAGCAAGTTTTAAAAATTTTATAATTGCCATCTCGCCATCTCCAGATTTTACTAAAGTTCCACTCATTACTGATTTTGCCATCTGGATGGTAAATAGTGCAAATGCTTTATTAAATTATGTACCTATATTTTTAATTCTTTTTGCACTCATAGCCATACTAGAAGATGTTGGATACATGCCAAGAATGGCTTTCATTTTAGATAGAGTTTTCAAAAAATATGGACTTCACGGACAATCAACTCTACCTTTGGTTTTAGGTGGAGCATTTGTTGGAGGATGCGCGGTACCTGGGATAATGGCTACAAGAGGCATTGCAGATGAGAGAGCTAGAATGGCTACAATTCTCTCAGTTCCATACATGAACTGCTTAGCAAAAGTCCCTTTTTATACCCTTTTACTTGGTGCATTTTTCCCTGAGCAGATGGGACTTATGATGTTTTTCATTTCAACTATTACAATATTTATTGCTTTAATAGTATCTAGGCTTTTAACTTCAACCCTTTTAAAAACAAAAGAGACTTCACCATTTGTAATGGAGTTGCCGCCTTATCATTTGCCCACAATCAAGGGTGTTTTATATAGAGCTGTTGAGAGAGTTTGGATCTACATTAAAGAGGTGGGAACCATTGTTTTAGCAGTAGCTGTAGTGCTTTTTGTTTTGCTTGAACTCCCTGGTCTCTCAAAAGAGCAAGAGGCTGGTTATGAAAAAAGATCTCAAGCTTTATTGGAGGGTTTTTATGCAAAAGCTAGCAAAACAAAATATAAAGATGATTTAAATAGCAAAGAAGCAGTTAGTGATCTTATAAATGCGTATGATGATTATAGAGCTAAAAGGATGATAATTTCACCTGAAAAAGCTGCGCAAATGGATGAGAAGTTTAAAGCAGATTTTCCTAAAGAGTTTATGTTCATAAAACCATCTAGTGAAGATAAAGATGCAATGAGTATAAACAGAGAGTTAAGAAAACTATCAAGAGATAGGAGGAGTATTTTACAAGATATTAAAAATGACAAGATAGAAAGCTCGCTACTTGGCGATATTGGAAGAGGGCTTGAGCCAATTACAAAATTTGCAGGATTTGACTGGAAGATAAATGTTGCTTTTTTAAGCTCATTTGCTGCTAGAGAGTCCGCGGTTGCAACACTTGGAACTTTGTATGAAAATAATAAAGCAGACAATATGAGAGCTGAGGAGGCTATGTCAAAACATAGTGGATACACCCCTCTTCATGCGACTGCTATCATTATTTTCATGCTTTTAACTCCACCTTGCATTGCTACAATGATAGTGGTAAAGCTTCAAACAGGTAGCTATAAGTGGATGCTTTTTGCTATATTTTTCCCAATGAGTTTAGGAGTGATAGCTTCATCTATGCTCTTTACTTTTGGATCAATATTTAGCTTAAGTGGTGTTGAGGCACTTGCTGTATTTTATGGTTTAGTTGTGGCTTTAGCCATTATTTTAGCAACGATCCCACAAAAAAGGATAAATTGGAGTGGGGGAGTAAATCTTAATTGAAAGGATATGAAATGAAAAAGATGTTTTTTATTGCACTATTTGCAACAAGTTCACTATTTGCACACACTGCGCTTATGAGCTGCTTTGATAATGGAGATGGCTCTGTTACTTGCGAGGGTGGATTTAGCGATGGAAGCAGTGCTAGTGGGATTAATTTTTTGGTTTTACAAAATGGAAATGTAATTGAAAGTGGCAAAATGGATGGACATAGTGAGTACACATTTGATAAGCCAGAAGGAGATTATGAAGCTGTTTTTGATGCGGGTGAAGGCCATAAGGTTATCGTTAAAAGTAGTGATATTGCTCTTTAAGAGTAATATTTTTCTTTACTTTTAATGATAAAGATTATCATTCTAATTATACAAAAAGGAAATATTATGTTAAAAAAGTCTATTTTATCTCTAGCTATTTTAGGTTCATCTACGCTTTTTGCGCATTTTCAAATGCTTTATACTCCTGAGAGTGCGCTTGAGAAGCCTTCTACAATTGAGCTTAGGCATATTTTTACTCATCCATTCTCAGATGAATTTACCATGGATATGGTTGGATTTGAATCTTTTGAAGTGGTAAATAGGGGGAAAAAGAGTGATCTTTTAAATTCAGTAAAAGAGATTGAATTTAAAGGAAACAATAATAGCGGCAAAGCTTACTCTTCATCCTATCAAGCTAGAAGAATGGGTGATCATGTTTTTTTAGTAACTCCTAAACCATACTATGAAAAAAGTGAAGATGGATATATTCAACAATTTACAAAAACCATCATAAATGTTGCGGGAGCTCCATCAGATTGGGACAGTGAGTTTAACTTAGAAGCTGAAATAGTTCCACTTACTAAACCATACGCCATTTGGGAAGGCGGCACTTTTACTGGCATTGTTAAAAGTAAAGGTGAGGTAGTTCCTTTTGCTGAAATTGAGGTTGAATTTTTAAATAGGGATGTAGATTTAAGCACAAATAGTATGGGTAAAGATCTTGTAGAAGCACCTCAGGACTCTTTTGTCACAATGACTATAAAAGCAAATAAAGATGGAGAGTTTACTTTTGGAATTCCAAAAGCAGGTTGGTGGGGATTTGCTGCGCTTGGCGTTGGCCCAAAAACAGAATTTGAAGGAAAAG
>JAAYLJ010000066.1 GCA_012521935.1 Campylobacteraceae bacterium
GATATTTTTGAGCGCTTTGAGGGTGTTTTTGACTTTAGTTTAATGGCTAGATTAAGTCTTGGAGCGTCACAATGGAAAGATTTAAGTAGTGATGAGAGAGATAGGTTTGAAAAACACTTTGTAGATAAAATGAAAAGATCTTTTGTCCAAAGACTGGAACTTTACACAGATGAAGAGGTTGTAGTAAAGGAAGTGGAAGAAGTAAAAGTTGGAAAAGCAACTAGAATTTATCTCTTAACTGAACTTGTAGGAGATGAGAAAAACTACTCCATAGTCTATAAGTTTCACAACGCGGGTGATGATAGCTGGATGATTTATGATGTGGATATTTTAGATGTTAGTCTAATTCAAACTTATAGATCCCAATTTGATGGGTACTTAAAAACGCACTCTTTGGATGAGCTTATTTCATGGCTTAAAGAGGATGAAGATATTTGAATTTAACCCATCTTTTTAAATTCATTATAAAAAGACCAATATTTAGCGTTTTTATCATAACTGTTTTTGTTGGTTTTTTAGCTTCATATGCACCTTTATTAAAGATAGATGCTTCATCTCAAACCCTGCTTTTAGATAATGATAAGGCGTTTAATTTTAGTAAAAAAATCTCTCAAAGATATGCAACTTCAGACTTTTTAGTAGTGGCTTTTGAGCCAAATGAGCCTCTTTTTACCCCAAAAACAGATGAAATTTTAAAAAATCTTTCAAATGAACTTGAGAGTTTAGAGCATGTTGCATCTATAACTTCAATACTAAATGTCCCCCTGCTTCAAAGCCCAATACGTCCCATTAAAGAGATGGTAAAAGGAGTTCAAACTTGGAGTGATTCAGGGCTTGATGCTGCCTTAGTTAAAGAGGAGTTTCTAACAAGCCCTCTTTATAAAAAAAATCTTGTAAGTGAAGACCTCTCGACCACTTCACTCTTAATATTTTTAAAAGATGACTACCCAAACCAAAGGGATATTCAAAGAAAAATTGAGCATGAAAATATAAAACAAGTAAGAGCAGTTTTAGAAAAATATGAACCGTATGGCAACCTCTATTTAGGCGGGGTTAGCATGATAGTTGATGATTTGATAACCTACATAAAACATGACATACTCTTTTATGGTTCAGCGCTTTTTTTACTGCTTGGTGCTACTTTATACTTCATATTTAGGCAGATTAGATGGGTGGTTTTACCCATTTTAGTTTCAGCCTATTCAGTTGTGGCGACAGTGGGAATCTTGGGATATTTTGGTTGGGAAGTTACAGTTGTCTCTTCAAACTTTATTGCACTTCAACTCATAGTCACGCTATCAATCATCATCCATCTAATAGTAAGGTACAGGGAGCTTTCACACCTTTACCCAAAAGCTAGAAAAGATAGGCTCATTCTTCTTTCTATGCTCTCAAAAATCGCCCCTACATTTTTCTCCATCATCACAACTGTTGCAGGCTTTGCAGCTTTGATTTTTTCAAACATAAAGCCCATCATTAGCCTTGGTTGGATGATGAGTTTAGGCATATCTGTATCGCTTCTCATTGGCTACACGCTTTTTGGAGCGTTTGTTTCACTCTTGCCTAAGATTAAGCCTATTTTCTTTTTTGAAAATAGGGTGGCTTTAGCTTCATGGTGCTCAAAAGCTGTGGAAAAAAGAGGAGTTTCCATACTGCTAATTACAGTTTTTATCTTTCTTGTAAGCGTAATTGGAGGCTCTAAACTTGAGGTTGAAAATAGTTTTATAAACTACTTTAAATCCTCCACCCAAATCTACAAAGGCATGGAGATTATAGATAAAAAACTAGGTGGAACCACACCCCTAGACATCATCATAACCTTTGAAAATGAAAAAAAGAGCGAAGAGGAGGAGCTTGATCCTTTTGAGGCTGAGTTTGCCCAGACAAAAGATGAGGCTAGGTACTGGTTTAGTGCTCAAAAAATGAGAATAATTGAAGAGGTTCATGACTATTTAGAATCCACTAATGGCATTGGTGCTGTCCAATCCATGGGAACTTTACTAAAAATTGGAAAAATTTTAAATAAAGATAGAGATTTAGATAGTTTTGAAATGGCTTTGCTTTATAATGAACTTCCAGATAGATTTAAAAACCTCATCCTAAATCCATACTTAAGCATTGAAGATAATCAATTAAGATTTTCAACTAGAGTTATGGACTCCATGCAAGATTTAAGGCGTGATGCCCTACTTAAAAAGATAGATAATGATTTAACTCTTTTGCTAAAAGATAGTGGCGCAAAGGTTGAACTTACAAGCTTGATGGTTTTATATAACAACCTTTTACAAAGTCTTTTTGAATCACAAATCAGAACTTTAGGCATCGTCATTTTTGCCCTTGGCATAATGTTTTGGATGCTTTTTAGAAACATACAAGTTGCCACCATTGCCCTTCTTTCAAACATAGTGCCAATTAGCACTATTTTCGGATTTATGGGATGGCTTGGGCTACCTTTAGATATGATGACAATCACCATTGCAGCGATTAGTATTGGGATTGGAGTGGATGACACCATTCACTATTTGCATAGATTTTTTAGTGAATTAAACTATGATGGAGACTACCTAAAAGCGATGCAAAGATCCCATGAAGGGGTTGGATACGCTATGTATTACACGTCTTTTATTGTGATACTTGGTTTTTCCATTTTGGTAGTTTCAAACTTTATACCCACTATATATTTTGGTCTTTTAACTGTACTTGTGATGGCGATTGCCCTTTTGGGTGCTTTGCTTCTTTTGCCAAAACTTGTGCTTTTAGTAAAACCATGGAAAAGAAAACATTTAAGGAGAAATTATGAGTTATCGTCTTGAAACAGATTGTGTTCAAGCGGGCTGGAGCCCTAAAAATGGCGAACCTCGCGTAGCGCCCATAGTCCAAAGCACAACTTACGCATACGAAAGCGCTAAGAGTGTAGCAGATCTTTTTGACTTAAAAGCTAATGGACACATGTACTCAAGGATATCAAACCCAACTTGTGAAGTTTTGGAGAATAAAATAGCAGCACTTGAGGGAGGTGTTGGAGCTTTAGCAACAAGTGCAGGACAGACAGCATCCACCATAGCCATTGCCAACATTTGTACCGCTGGGGATCACTTCATCGCATCTAAATCTTTATATGGTGGCACGGTTGCTCTTTTTACAAATACCTTTAAAAAGCTTGGCATTAGTGTGACATATGTAGATTTTAATGCTCCACTAGAGGAGTTAAAAAAAGAGGTTTTGCCAAACACTAAGGCAGTTTTTGCAGAAACTATTGCAAATCCAGCTTTGGATATTTTAGATTTTGATAAGGCTTCATCTTTAGCTAAAAGCGCAGAAGTCCCTCTCATAGTTGATAATACTTTTGCCACTCCATATCTTTGCAAACCATTTGAACATGGTGCGGATATTGTGATTCACTCTGCTACAAAATACCTCGATGGTCACGCTGTAGCAGTTGGTGGGCTCATTGTAGATAAAGGAACTTTCAACTGGAGTAATGGGAAATTCCCAGAGATGACTGAGCCTGATCCAAGCTATCATGGGGTTGTTTACACTAAAGATTTTGGAAATCTAGCCTATATTATAAAAGCTAGAGTTCAGTGGATTAGAGATCTTGGCTCATACATGAGTCCAATGAATGCTTTTTTAATTAACCTTGGCATGGAAACTCTGCACCTTAGGATGGAAAAACATTGTGAAAATGCACTTTTGCTTGCAAAGTTTTTAGAATCTCACCCAAAAGTTAGCTGGGTAAACTACCCTGGACTTGAGTCGCACAAAGACCACGCTCTTTTAAATAAGTATTGCAAGGGTGCAAGCGGGGTATTGACTTTTGGAGTTAAAGGTGGTGAAAAAGAGGGTGAAAAGGTGATGAATGCCCTAAAATTAGCCAAAATCCTAGTTCATGTTGCTGATGTTAGAACTTGCGTACTTCATCCAGCCTCAATGACTCATAGACAACTTAGCGAAGAAGCGCTAAAAGATGCTGGAGTTAGCCCTGATCTTATTAGGGTTAGTGTTGGGATTGAAAATATTGAAGATTTGAAAGAGGATTTTCAAAACGCTCTATCAGCCATATAAAATAAGCTCTTTTTTAATCAAATATGTTAGAATACTCTCCTTCTTTGGAGGGTATCTGACCCTGGTGGGCAGCGCGGGCTTCAAACCCGACTGGCTGGGCGGTTGACCGTCTGGCGGCAGGTTCGATTCCTGCACCTTCTCGCCACTTTTTAAGGTTTGGAAAAAAATCACTTTCCAGCCTATTTCCAACCTCGCAGCAAAAAAAGATAAAATATTTTAAAAATAAAGAAAAAGGCTACAAAGCAACCCTTTTATATAAAAATCAGTTGTTAATATCTATTTTATAAATTGGATTTAACACTTTTACTATTGATTGATGGACTTCAAATAAAACTTCATTTGAAACAGTGCCTATTTTTTTATAAAACCTATTAATTGAAAGACTTCTAGTTTGAAAAGCATCAGCAGATGAATCTTTGATCAAACCATTATTAGCATCTTTTTCCAACTTTGTCATCCAGATTACATGTTTAAATTTATCTTGCCAAGTAGTAATAGGAACAACTACTCTAAGTTTTAATACTCCGACACTATTGCTACTCACAACAAGACAAACTCTTTTCTTATTCATCTCATCTCCTATAGTAGGATTAAGATCAACCTCCCAAATCTCACCTTGAAGAATATTCATACATATCCTCCTCGAAGTTTGACCAAGCTTTTAAATCTTCATCTTCCTCATAAACAGCAGCCATGATTTCAGCAGATTTTTTCATCTTTTCCACTTCTCTTTTTTTATAGTATTCATTAAAAATTTCAATATAAACGCTATTCAAAGATGTTTTTAATTCATCTTTAATTTCTAATGCCATATCTTTAAACTCTTTTGGAAGATTATTGATTGTTATTTTTTCATGTGTAACTACCATTATAAACTCCTTCAATTATTAATGGCATATTATACCATTTTTTAGACAATTGAAAACTAATATATTTTGTACTATTTAAGAGATTTAGGTAAACTTATTTTTCTATTTCAATCCTGGCGGACTTGGCGGTTAACCATCTGGCAGCAGATTGGGTTCCTGCACCTTCTCGCCACTTTTTAAGGTTTGGAAAAAATCTCTTTTCAGCCTAAAAATAATAAAATAGATAAAAAATTTAGCATATTTTACCTATCATTGCAGATAGCATAAAAAAGGTTTAAAATGAAAAAAATTACTTTGGGATTATTAATTGCGCTTAGTGCGCTTTTTGGAGAGAGCTTTGAAAAGGATGTGAAACTACACTTAAAAGATGATCACAATTCCTCTCAAAAAACATTAAAAAACTTTGATGAAAATGTAAATGCGAAAACTAAAAACACCCTTCAAAGTCCGCATACAAAACCCATAGAAGTACAAGGTAATATAATCTTTGAAATAAGAAAGGGGAAATAAAACTAAGAGCGGTTGATGCATAACTCTTACAAAGCGGTATGAGTTTTGCCCCCAACAAAGCAGGGGCAATGTTTTAAAAGTCTATTTTATCCCAATCAATATCTAGCGCTTTAGCAACCCCTTTGCCATACAACGGATCAGCCTTTGTGCAGTTTTGGATATGCCTTATCTTAATCATCTCTGGCGCACCACACATATTTCTAGCTGTATTTTCAAAAAGTACTTGCTGCTGCTCTTTGTTCATTAGTTGAAACAGTTTTCTTGGCTGAGTATAGTACTCATCATCATCTTCCCTAAAGTTCCAATGATCTGCCAAATCTCCAATGGCAAGCGCTGGATCTTTGTATTCAGGCTGCTCTTGCCACTCTTCATAACTATTTGGCTCATAACCAATGGTTGATCCGTAGTTACTATTTACTCTCATCTGCCCATCTCTATGGTAGCTATGTACTGGGCATCTTGGAGCATTTACTGGGATTTGGTGATGGTTTACGCCTAAGCGGTATCTTTGCGCATCTCCATAAGAAAATAGCCTTCCTTGAAGCATCTTATCTGGTGAAAAACTAATGCCAGGAACCACAGCAGCAGGATTAAACGCAGCTTGCTCAACATCTAAAAAGTAGTTACCTGGATTTTTATTTAACTCAAAATACCCAACCTCTATCAGTGGAAAATCTTTTTTATACCAAACCTTAGTCAAATCAAATGGATTGTAAGGTAAATTTCTAGCCTCATCCTCACTCATCACTTGAATATACATTGTCCATTTTGGAAAATCTCCCTTTTCAATGCTCTCATACAGATCTCTTTGGTGGCTCTCTCTATCTTTTGCAATGATATTTTCAGCCTCTTCATCTGTTAGGTTTTTTATGCCTTGTTGTGTATGAAAGTGAAACTTAACCCACACTCTTTCATTATCTTTATTTATCATTGAAAAAGTATGACTTCCAAATCCATGCATGTGCCTATATGAATATGGAATACCTCTATCGCTCATAACTACGGTTACTTGATGCAAAGCTTCAGGCAGTGAAGTCCAAAAATCCCAATTGTTTTTTGCACTTCTCATGTTAGTTCTTGGATCTCTTTTTACCGCATGATTTAAATCTGGAAACTTAAGAGGATCTCTTAGGAAAAACACTGGTGTATTATTGCCCGCTAAATCCCAATTCCCCTCCTCTGTATAAAACTTCATTGCAAAACCACGGATATCTCTCTCAGCATCCGCCGCACCTCTCTCGCCTGCCACAGTAGAAAAACGCACAAACATATCTGTTTTTTTGCCAATTTCACTAAACATTTTTGCTTTTGTGTATTTGGTAATATCATGCGTAACTGTAAAAGTACCAAATGCGCCAGAGCCTTTAGCGTGCATTCTTCGCTCTGGTATAACTTCCCTATCAAAATGAGCTAGCTTTTCTAAAAACCACACATCTTGCAAAAGCATTGGCCCTCTTTTACCAGCTGTCATAACATTTTGATTATCTACAACAGGTGCTCCAGCAACCGTTGTTAACTTCTTTTTGCTATCTTTCATCTGTTCCCCTTTTATGATAATAATAATATCATACCCATTTTAGATAAAGATAACTTTCTAATTGATAAAATTTATTAATTAGAATAGATAACCAATGTTTACCATATATCTTTGTTTCTCGATAGGCTGCCTCTCTTTTAAATGATAATGAGCTAAAAATGAAACTCCAGCACTTACATGTAACTTTGGTTTACCAAAAGGCAGAAACTGCACAGATGGAGTTATATAACCAGAACTACCGCTAAAGGCTTTAAAAGGTAGTTTACTTCCTCTAGTGCTATCTATATAATTACCCATATCTGTTTTGCTATTGTATGTATAAGCATAATCTAGCCCTACATTAAATCTCTTCTCTAGCGCTTTTACTGCACCAATATTAAAGGCAAACTCATTTCCAAAATCATAATCATGCTTTGCTTTTGGCCTATAAATATAGTGCATATTTGAATCAATTCTTAAGCTCTCATCCAAAATCTTAGTAGCCCCTACTCCTATCTTGTACTCAAATTCGCCAGTTCCAAGTTGCGTTGGAGGAGGAGTTGTTTTAATATCATTTAAGAGCATAGGTTTTTGTTTAAAAGTTTTACCTTTACTTCCTGTTGGAAATTTCACTCCGCCATCTACGGCAACTAGAAAACCATTTGAGTTATAGACTATCCTTCTAGCATTTAACCATATGTCGCTAAGTCCGCTATTTCTAACTTTAACATCTTGCCCAAGCTTAGCATCTGCTCTAAAGTTTTTATAAGGGATGATTAATGATAGTGTAGTCTTATCATCAAGCCCATATCCAAAAGCAAAGATGGAGATATTAGCTTTTGCATTTAGGTTTTCACTATTTGTAACCTTGCTTGAGCCATCATACATTGAATCTCTTTTGAAGTAGAGTTGCCTATAATTTAGTGTTAATTTACCCTCAGGCAAAACCATAGCTCCGCCATTAGTCCCTAAAGATGGGATAGTATCAGCCATAACAATCAATGGTACAGCAACCAAGCAAGAAGTAAGTATTTTCTTCATTTCATTCCTTTTAGATAATGATTATCATTATTTGAAGTGTACACTTTTGTATATTAAAAATCAAGGTGTGATACAATTCTTCATGAATAAATCTTTTATACTAATCCATACAGCCTTGCCAATCGAAGCAAAAGAGCTAAAAAAAGAGTTGAACTTAAAGCCAATTTCAAAAGGGCTTTTTAAAAATGAAGATATTATCTTGATTGTCTCAGGGGCTGGCAAGAAAAACACAATAAGCATGCTAAGCACTATTTTTGATAAATTTCAAATTAAAAAAGCGATAAATTTTGGAATAGCTGGCTGCAAAAGTGAAAAAATCAAAATTGGGACTCTTTTTTGCACAACCCATAGGTTGAAAAACATTCCTTTTAGCCAGATAACCACAGTGGATGAACCATTAAAAGACTTTAATAAAATGAAGACAGATTTAGTAGATATGGAGTCGCAGCATTTTTTAGAAATCTCTCTAAAACATCTTAGCAAAGAAGATATTTTTATTTTTAAAGTAGTTTCAGACTATGGCAACTTCAAGGGGTTAAACAATCATTTTATAAACTCAATCTTATCTTCCAATGTAAAAAAGGTTCTAAAATATGTCCAAGTTTGACAAAGCTTTTCTTGAAAGTGGATACAACAAACTTTCCAAGAAAACTCTAGAGTTTCTAAAAGAAAAATCCACCAGCTATCGCTACTCTTTTCAAGAGATAAGACAACTTTTAGATATGGCCATAGATTTTCACATGTGGAATGAAGGCGGATTTGAAGAGTTTTGGGAAGATTTAGACAAAAAAAGCTCATTTGAAAAGATAAAAAAGATTTGGCTCTCAAAGAAAAACTCACCTCGCAACTACCTTTTAAGTGTAAATAACTATGAGCCAAACAGAGTTTCTCAAATCTCGTTAGAGCAAAGCTCGCTTGGGCTTGGCTGGTGCCCTGTCGCATCAACCAAAACAAGATGTTGCAATCTTTTAACACTAGATGCGGTGCAAAGCTGTGGGTATGACTGTAGCTACTGCGCGGTGCAATCTTTTTACCATGAAGGAAAAGTTGTTTTTGATAAAAACTTTTCAAAAAACTTAAAAAAGATAAAACTTGATTCAAATAAGATTTATCACATTGGGACGGGGCAATCTTCAGACTCGCTAATGTGGGGAAACAAAGAGGGAATTTTGGATGCTCTTTTTGATTTTGCAAAAGCAAATCCAAATGTCATTTTGGAACTTAAAACCAAATCAGACAATGTGTCCTACATGCTAGAAAACGACATTCCACCCAATGTCATCTCGACTTGGTCGCTAAATCCCCAAATAGTGATAGATAATGAAGAGCATAAAACTGTAAATTTAGCAAAAAGAATAAAAGCTGCCAAAAAAATTGCGGATAAAGGAAGATTGGTTGGGTTTCACTTTCATCCTATGGTTCTTCATGAAGGGTGGAAGGAAAACTATCTAAACATTGCCAGCACTCTTTTAGATGAATTTAACCCAAAAAGTGTAGCCATGATCTCATTTGGAGCTCTCACTTTTACAAAAAATGTTGTTAGAAAACTAAGAAGAAGAGCACTTAAAAGTAAGATACTCCAAATGCCGCTTGAGGGAATTGGTGGAAAATTTTCCTATACTTTGGAGCAAAAGGAGGAGATGTTCGGATTTTAATATGAGGCATTTAAACCGTGGCATGAGGATGTTTTCTTCTATCTTTGCATGGAAGATGAGAGCTTGTGGGCAAAGGTTTTTGGACATGAATATGGGGACAATTTAGAGTTTGAAGAGGTGATGCTTGGGGCATATATGAAAAAAATAGGAAGTTTAAAATGAAAAGCGTATTGA
>JAAYLJ010000067.1 GCA_012521935.1 Campylobacteraceae bacterium
GCCACATAGATACCGCTTTATGGAGAGCTAATAGATTAGCCAAAATCAATAAGGATTAAATATTATATTTTCTAATATTTCGTTACCTAAATGAACAGTAAAAACAAATCTTTTTCATAAAAGAACTTTTTTTAGGCATATATTAAATTTCTTTGTTAGAATGATTAAATCTTAACTACAAAGGGGAAAAATGAGTTCTTTGGTACTGCTAGTCTTAGGGCTAGGTGGCTTAGCGGGTGGCTACTTTATCTACTCAAAGTTTATAGCGGAAAAGATTTTAAAATTAGATCCAAATTTTAAAACCCCAGCTCATGAGTTTGAGGATGGAGTAGATTTTGTTCCAACGAATAAATATGTTCTTTGGGGACACCACTTTACTTCAGTTGCAGGTGCAGCGCCCATAGTTGGTCCAGCGGTCGCTGTTATTTGGGGATGGTTACCTGCTTTTATATGGGTAATATTTGGTACTATCTTTTTAGCTGGTGTTCATGATATGAGCTCCATTTGGGCTAGTGTTAGAAACAAAGGCCAATCAATTGGCTCTGTTGCTGGCAAAGTTTTAAGCCCAAAAGCTAGAAGTTTAATGATGGTAGTAATATTTCTACTTCTTCTGATGGTTAATGCAGTTTTTGCTGTTGTAATTGCGGCAATGCTTGTAAATACTCCCTCAGCTGTAGTGCCTGTATGGGGAGCTTTAGTTGTAGCTTTCATCATTGGACAAGCGATATATAAGTGGAAATTAAATCTTCCATTAGTCTCTTTATTAGGAGTTGTGGCTCTATACTTTTTAATATATATTGGGCCAAGTTTTCCAGTAGTTTTACCAGATAGTGTTTTTGGACTTCCTCCAACTACACAGTGGATTATTTTACTTTTTGTTTATGCTGCTATTGCTTCAATGCTTCCAGTTTGGATGTTATTGCAACCAAGGGATTATATAAATGGTTTACAACTATTTATCGGTTTAGGGTTACTATACATTTCATTTTTAATTGTTTCTCCAGATGTTGTTGCACCAGCGTACAATACAAATGTACCAGCAGGAACACCCTCACTCATTCCGTTACTGTTTGTAACCATTGCTTGTGGGGCGATTTCAGGCTTTCACGGTCTCGTATCTACTGGAACTACATCAAAACAGTTAAACAATGAAAAAGATGCAAGACTTGTTGGATACTTTGGGGCTGTAGGTGAGGGTCTTTTAGCACTTGCTGCTATTTTAGCTGCAACAGCAGGTTTTGCTACTTTAGCAGACTGGGAAGCGGTTTATTCCTCTTTTGGACAGGGCGGAGTTGCTGCTTTTGTTAAAGGCGGTGGAGCTATTATGAGTCAAGGTATTGGAATAAGTACAGAACTATCAGCTACTACCTTAACAGTTATGGCTGCTCTTTTTGCAGGTACTACTATGGATACAGGTGTAAGACTTCAAAGATACATCTTCCAAGAGTGGGGAGAGATTTACAATATCAATATATTTCACAAAGGATGGGCAGCAACTCTTTTTGCAGTTGGTGCTTGTTTAGCCTTAGCTTTTGGTGCAGGCGGAGCTGATGGAAAGGGTGGAATGATTATATGGCCACTTTTTGGTACAACTAACCAATTGATGGCTGGACTTACTCTTTTAGTAGTTACAGTTATGCTAATTAGGCAAAAAAGCGCAGTTAAATATACATTGATCCCAATTGTATTTTTACTTACAATGACTTTCATCGCACTTTTAATTCAATTAGTGGACTTTTACAATAAAGGAAACTGGCTACTAATCATACTTGATCTTATCATTTTGGGTGCTACAATTTTAGTTACACTTGAGAGTAGTTCTATACTTAAAAAAGAGTGGGAAAAAAATGCATCCAAAACTTAAAGCATTTTTTGAGGGGCTTGATGAGTTTTATCATGCCCCTTACAGAAGAACACTAACCTCAGCTTATAGAGATGAGAATGATGTTTTTATGCTTATGGTTTTTGCAGAGCATTTAGGAGTTCCAAATCCTGTCTCTTATTACACTATGGAATTACTTCCATTTATGCTTGAAGAGTTTCACTCTTGGCATAAAAGAATGGGGATGGAGAAGTCCCCAATCGAACATTTTGGATGCTGCTAATGGAAAAAATCGTAAAAACACCAATTATTTTTGTAGGTGGGAAAGGTGGTGTGGGGAAGACGACCATCTCAGCTTCTATTGCAACAAAACTTGCAAATTTAAAAAGAAAAACTTTAATAGTTTCAACCGATCCAGCTCATAGTTTAGGAGATGCTTTGAATTTAAAGTTATCAGCTAAAAAAAAGAGCATAACTCCATATTTAGATGCAATTGAGCTTGATTCAGAGCTAATTACAAATGAGCATTTTAAAGGAATTGAATCAGCCCTAAGAGGCTATGCAAATCCTGAAATGTTTCCAAAGATTAAGGAGCATTTGGAGTTAGCAAAAGACTCTCCTGGCGCGCAAGAAGCTGCAATACTTGAGAGTATTTGTGAGATTATTTGCAATAAAGATGAGTATGATCACATAGTTTTTGACACAGCTCCAACAGGACATACTATAAGACTTTTGTCGCTTCCAACCATTATGAGTGCGTGGACTAGCGGATTAATGAAGCATCAAAAAGATCAAGAGAAGCTAAAAGATGCAGCAGAAGTTTTTTGGAGTAAAAAGAAAGATTCTAAATTTAATCCTTTTAAGCCAAGTAGGCAAGGAAGATGGGAGAAAGCTGTGGCTAGACTTGAAGCTAGAAAAGAGCTTTTTTTAAGATCTAGTAAAATTTTAACTAACCAAGATGAGTCAAGTATATTTTTAGTGATGATACCTCAAATGCTTCCACTTGAGGAGACTAAAAGAGCAGTAAAATCACTTGCAAAATACTCAATTAAATGTTCAGGAATATTTGTAAATCAAATCATTCCAAAAGAGCAAGAGAGTGACTTTTGGAAAACTCAAGTCTTAAAACAAGAGGAGATTTTAAATGAGATAGAGCATTCACTCAAAAATGAGAAAAAGTTCTATATCTATCTATCCCCTAGAGACTTAAGAGGGGTTGATGAGTTAGGAAAAATTGAGTTTATAGAAAACTTAACCGACAGGGTGGCTCTTACTTAAGAGCCACTGCTGTAAAAACAAGGATTTTTTCACCATCTTTGTTAAATATATAGAGCTGTTCCCCATCTATCTCATAGCTATGAGCTTCTCCTAAAGTTGCCCCAAAGAGTGCTCCTTGCTCCATTCCATTTTGACAAGCCATCATTGTAGAGCCAACCTTAGAAAAGTTTATCTTATCTTTTTTGCTCTCATAACCACCTATTAGCAAGTTACAGCCATCTGAACCAGATAGATTTCCATTTGAGTGAAGAACTATATGGGGTTCTCTTTGGTTTTCATAAACAATAACCTCACTATTTTTTATATGAAGTAGTTTAAAGTATGTATCTTTTAAAGATACATTTGGAACTTTTGGCTCATTTGTGCTAACACATCCAGTAGAAAAAATTAGCACAATTAGCAAATATAGGTATCTCATAACTCTTCCTTTTTAATAAATTTTTTAATAGCTTTTTAAAAGAGAGTGCGATTTTAACTAGAAGTTGAAAATTTTGCAAGTTTAATAAAATTTTAAAAACAAACATATTATCATATGAACAATCATTCATATAAGGATTTTAATGGATAGTCAATATTTAAACTGTGAAGTTAATCATGAAAACTCTTTGTTAGAAAAAGAGTTATTAGAAGAGGGTGTAGCTCAAAGATTGGCTGAGTTTTTTAAGATTTTTGCCGATCCAACTAGGATTAAAATAGTTTCTGCTCTTTTTAAAAATAGGATTTGCGTTTGTGATTTGGCAAAACTTTTAAATATGAGCCAATCAGCGACCTCTCACCAGTTAAGGCTACTAAGACAAGCAAGACTTGTAAAGTACGAAAAGGTTGGAAAAACAGTCTTTTATTCGCTAGATGATGAACATATTGAAAATATATTTAATCAAGGATTAGAGCATATTTTAGAGCAAGGAGGACCTAGTGTCTAGTTGTAGTACTGGATCTTGTTGTAGTAGTTGTAGCACGACTCCAACAAGTAGTGCTTTGCCTTGGAAGGAAGCAGTTAAAACTAAGAGGTTTGCAACGCTTCTTATTGGAACTTTGTTTTTTATAACTGCGATTTTTTCTTCAAAAAATATTGCTTTAGGACTCTATTTAACCGCATATTTTTTAATAGGAGCGCAAATATTAAAAAATGCGTGGGGTAGTGCAATTCATGGAAAGGTTTTAGATGAGAATTTTTTAATGAGTGTGGCAACCATTGGCGCATTTGCAATAGGTGAGTACCCTGAGGCAGTTGCGGTGATGCTCTTTTTTAGAGTTGGGGATTTTTTCCAAGATTTGGCTGTAAAAAGATCTAGAAAAGATATATCAAATCTTATGGATTTAAAGCCAAATATAGCTTCAGTTTTAGAAGATGGTAAGATTCAAAATATAGATCCAGCAGTAGTTAAAAAAGGCTCTTTCATTCTTGTAAAGCCTGGAGAAAAAGTGCCAATTGATGGGGTAATTGTTGATGGAAGTTCAAGACTAAATCTTTTAGCCCTAACAGGAGAGAGTAGAGAAAAAATCGTTCAAAAAGGGGATGAGGTGCTCTCTGGAAGCTTAAATGTTGATGGAGTTTTAACCATAAAAACAACGCATCTTTTTAAAGATTCAACTGTTTCAAAGATTTTAAACTTAGTAGAAAATGCAGCATCTAAAAAGGCTAAAACAGAACAATTTATCACTAAATTTGCTAAGTATTACACTCCATTAGTAGTTGGACTTGCTATTTTAATAGCCACTATCCCACCACTTTTAATCACTGAAGCCATCTTTAGCGACTGGTTTCATAGAGCTCTAGTTTTTCTAGTAGTCTCTTGCCCGTGTGCTTTGGTTATATCCATTCCTCTTAGCTATTTTGCTGGGATTGCGGCTGCTTCAAAAGAGGGGATTTTAATCAAGGGTGGAAATTATCTTGAAGCCTTAAATGAGGTAAGAGAGATTGTTTTTGATAAGACTGGAACTTTGAGCTTGGGTGAATTTGCCATTGATGAAGTGATTCCAAATGAAGGGGTTAGCAAAGATAGGCTTTTAGAGTTAGCTGCTTTGGCAGAAAAGCACTCAACTCATCCAATAGCAAAGTCAATTTTAAACTCCCGTACAACCAACCTTTTGGCTAGCTCATACAAGGAACTCTCAGGTCATGGTATAGTTGCTGATTTTGATGAATTAGAGCTTTTAGTTGGAAATGAAGCTTTAATGAAAAAGTTTAATATCTCTTTTACGCCATACGCTAAGACTGCAATATATGTGGCCTATGGTGGTAAATATTTAGGAGCTATAACTTTAAAAGACAAGATCAAGCCTCAAAGCAAAGAGATGCTAGAGGGGCTTAAGAGACTAGGAATCAGTAAGTTTGCAATCATTTCTGGAGACATAGAAAAAAGCGTTGAAGATGTTGCAAAGAGTTTAAATATAGATAGGTTTTTTGCAACTCTTTTACCTCATGAGAAATCAAATACTCTTGAAAAATTATTAAAAAGCAGTCAAGGAAAAGTTGCTTTTGTAGGCGATGGGATAAATGATGCCCCATCTCTAGCGCTAAGCGATGTGGGGATTGCCATGGGTGCTATGGGAACTGACGCAGCCATAGAGGCAGCTGATGTGGTGATAATGGATGATAATTTAAATAAAATCCCAACTGCCATTAAGATAGCTAGAAAAACCAATACTATTGTTTGGCAAAACATTATCTTTGCACTTGGGGTTAAGGGAATTATCTTAATCCTAGGTGCTTTTGGGATTGCGGGAATGTGGGAGGCGGTATTTGGAGATGTTGGTGTTGCAATCATAGCCATATTAAATGCAACTAGGATTTTAAGCAAAGATCTCTAAGCTACCTAGAGATCTCCACTGGATTTTCAATCCAACCATCTTTACTCATTTGAGAAATAGAGGGTTCCTCCACCCTCAAACTCTCCTTTTCTACCCCCTCATCAAGCAAGGCTTGGAAGATAGTAAGAGATCTCTCTTTTGCTAAATTTATCAAATCTTCTTTACTTACTTCTTGAACTGTAATTAGTTTTTTATAGATA
>JAAYLJ010000068.1 GCA_012521935.1 Campylobacteraceae bacterium
AAAAGATGTGCTTTTAATTAGAAGGGGTTCTAAAATAGGGCCTTTTGACATTACAAAATCAGCAACGCAAGTCATGAACACTATTGCAGTTTTAAAAGAGGCTAGGATTGCATATGTTGGATTTGGAAATGAATTAATAGATGTAAGTGCTCCAGCGCAAGAAAGTAGTGTTTTTAACTCTAATGCCTACACTTTAGCTTCAAGAGGTGAGATGATGGGTGCTAGAACTGCTACAATTACAAATACATCTGATTCTAAAGAGGCTATTTTACAAATTTTTGAAGATTTAGAACATGTTGATGCCATCATTACAAGTGGAGGAATGAGCAAGAATGACTCTATCTCTTCACTTTTAAATAGCTCTATTTTAAAACCTCTTTTTCAAGGTGTAGCCATTGCGCCTGCTGGACTTAGTGCTTTAAGTTTTTACAATAGTACTCCAATCTTGCACCTCCCAGGCCTTCCAATGTCTGCACTACTTGGTTTTGAGGTAATTGGCGCAGCTTTAATAAGAAGACTTTATGGGATGAGTGGGGATGAAAATAAAATAGTTACAAAAAGTACAAAAAAGATAAAAGCTCACCCTTTCTCTCAAAGTATAGTTCCAGGGATTTTTAATGGAGAGAGTTTCTCCCCAAAAAAGATTGCAGCAGGCATGATTAATGTGCTAAATTATTGTAATGGATTTATCTTTGTAGATAGTAAAAATGACATAGATGAGGGTGGCGAGATTATTTTTTATCCATTTTTATCTTGGAATTAAGTTTTATTGATGGATCTATTTTGTAGCTTTATCGCAAAAAGATAGAAAAATGGAGTATCTAAAAGAGCTAATACAACTTTTACTAAATAATCACCAATTATTAACTTTACAATTGTCTCAAAAGGCATAACTCCACCAAAAGCTAAAAAGAAAAATAGAGTTGTATCAAAAAATTGGGAAGTTATGGTGCTACCATTATTTCTAAGCCACCATAAAGAGAGGTATCTTTTTTTAAGTGCATAAAATATCAATACATCTAACTGTTGTGTTAAAAAAAATGTTGTAATTGATGCAAAAGCTATTCTTCCATCTGCAACTAATATGGTTGGGATAATAGCTAGTAAAACCCCAACCCTTACAACTTTTAAAGTATCTTTTTTACTATATTTTTCTGACAAAATATCAGTAGCTAAAAAGCTAAGCGGGTACATTAATGCGCCATAAGTTAGCCAACTGTTTATTGGAAATTGAACAGTAAAGTTTGCAAGCACTATGATAAGTGCAAAACCTCCTGCATAGCTATATATCTGTCTATTGCTAAGTTTATTACTCAAAAAAACACCTATTTTTATATATTTTAACCACCTGTTTCATAAAAAGCTCTATTGCTCTTTTCGCCCTCTTCATCACTCCAGCGATTTTTTTCAGGTTTATTTGCTATAACTGTTCCTAAAATCTCAGCCGCAGCAGCAATATCTCCTTTTCTAACAGCATCTTTAATGCTAAGTGCTTCATCAAAATATAGACAAGGTATCAGCATACCCTCCGCGCTTAGTCTAATTCTATTGCAACTTTCACAAAAATCATGTTTGTGCGGATCTATTATTCCAAAAACATATCCATCATCTAGCTCAAAAAGCTGAGCTGGTGAAGCACCTTCTCTGCCTTTTTCTTTAAAATTATATTTAGTTTTAATTATCTCTTGAATCTCTTTTGCATTAAGCCCTTGTATAGTCTTATTTGCATGAGTGTTTTCCATATATTCGATAAATCTTATAGGCATGTTTTTATTTTTTGCATACTCAAACAGCTCTAAAAGCTCTCCATCATTTATCCCTTTTAATGGAACACTGTTTAATTTTACAAAAAGTCCTGCCTTGCTAGCTGCATCAATCCCTTCTAAAACAGCGCCTAAAACATCTCTTTGCGCAATCTTCCAAGCAACCTCAGGCTTTAAAGAATCTAATGAAATATTTACTCTTTTAAGTCCTGCATCAGCTAAAGATTGTGCGATGCCTGCTAATAAAAATCCATTTGTTGTAAGAGCTAGATCAATTTCTGGCTTGTAATCATAAATCATCTTAATAAAAACATCCAAATCTTTTCTAAGAAGTGGCTCGCCGCCAGTTAATCTAATCTTTGTTATCCCCTTATCTATAGCAACTTTAATAAACAAAAAGAGCTCTTCAAAGCTTAAAATCTTCTCATGAGGGACCCACGAAAATGGTTTTTCTGGCATGCAGTATTGGCACCTAAAATTACATCTTTCAGTAACTGAAACTCTCAAATAGTTCACTTTTCTGCCATATCCGTCAACAAGCATATATATCCTTCGCTTTTTGACGCATTATATCTAAGTTTTTTTACAAAGTGGCTTGATAAACTCTTTTTAATGGCTTAAAGATTAAAATAGGGAATATATCTTTTTTAAAGGGCTATTTTATGAAAAAAACCTCACCTACAAATGTAGAACGGCAGGTTAAAAGTGATGCTTTTTTAGTCTCAAAGACCGATACTAAGGGGCGCATTATCTATTGTAACCTTCCTTTTATTGAGATTGTTGGCGCAACTGAACAAGAGTTGCTAAACAAACCTCACAATATAGTAAGACATCCAGATATGCCTAGAATAATTTTTAAGTTATTGTGGGAAAAAATTCAAAAAAAAGAGGAAATTTTTGCTTATGTTAAAAATATGAGTTTTGATGGCTCATATTATTGGGTTTTTGCAAACATTACTGCATCTTTAGATAAAGATGGCAAGATAGTTGGCTACTATTCAGTTAGAAGACAACCAAATCCAAAGGCTTTAGAAGTCATTAAACCACTCTATGAAAAATTGCTTGAAAAAGAGAAAAGTGGTGGCATGGAAGAGTCTTTTGCTTTTTTACAAGAATTCTTAAATGAAAGAGGAGAAGATTATGACACCTTTACAAATCGCCTTCAAAGAGTATAAAACTTATATCTATTTTTCTATTTTTACTGCGATTGCCATATCTTTTTTTATGTTTGGATATGAAATTAGTAGTGCTTTTTTATTAGCTGGGTTTGCTGGTGGATTTTTTGGAAGCAGTAAAAAGATGGAAGTTGAATCTAAAACTTATGACAAAATCTTAAAGGTAGTAGAAGAGGCATCAAGCGGTAATTTAGAACCTAGAATCACTGATATTGATCCAAAAGAGCCTCTTGGAAAAGTTGCTTGGAAGATAAATGATCTTTTAGATCAAGTTGAAGCTTTGCAAAGAGAAGTTTCAACTTCAGTTAAGGTAGCAAGTGAGGGGAAAACATATAGAAATCTTTTTAATGAAGGTTTTAGAGGCTTGTTTGCTACAAATGCTAAAAGTTTTATTGCTGGGGTTGAGGGTATTTTAGCTGGACATAAAGGAAAAGTTCGAGGAATGCTTTCAGAAAAATTTAGCGAACTTGGAAATGGAAATAGTGGGATTATGGATGTTCAAGCTGATTTAAATATCAGTATAGAAGAGATGTCTAAGATAACTTTAGCAGCAACTGACACTGCACAAAAATCAAATGAAAGCTTAATAACTATAGAATCTTTAGCCTCCAATGTAAAAGAGTTAACTCATCTAATCTCAGGCACAAATGAAGCCATTGGAAGCTTAAATGAAAGAGCTGAGGAGATATCTTCAGTTGTAAACTTGATTAAAGATATAGCTGATCAAACAAACCTTCTTGCACTTAATGCTGCCATTGAAGCAGCGCGCGCAGGAGAGCATGGAAGAGGATTTGCTGTTGTTGCAGATGAAGTTAGAAAGTTAGCTGAGAGAACTCAAAAGGCAACTTCTGAGATAGCAATCACCATTCAAACGCTACAACAAGAGACAAATGAGATAAATTCAAACTCTGAACAAATTGACAACATTGCAAGTAGCGCTGGAAAAAGCGTGGTTGATTTTGAAGATACCTTGCATAGCTTTAATCAAAATGCAAATGAGACTGCAAATATCTCATTTAACATGGAAAATAAACTCTTTACAGTGCTAGCAAAGATTGATCATATCATCTATAAAACAAATGCTTACAACTGCGTCATGAATGAAAAATGTGAAGAAAACTTTAGTGATCACACAACATGCAGTCTAGGAAAGTGGTATCAAGGAGTTGGCAAAGAGCGCTTTAGCGATACTGAAGCTTTTGTGCTTTTAGATGAGCCGCATAGAGTTGTTCATGAATATACAAAACAAAATACAGCTGCTGCAAATAGCGGTTACAATTTAGAAAATATGAATAGTTTTGTAGAAAATTTTGCTAAGGTTGAAAAAGCTAGTGAAGAGTTATTTGTTATTTTAAATAAAATGGTTGAAGAGAAAAGAATATTTTAATCTTTTCTTATTAGTTTCTTATTTTTAAAATACTCTCTTGCGCTCTCATCTTTTATAAAACCTACATTATAAGGATGAGGAGTGCAAATGAGAGTGAAGTTGGACTCTTTTGGAATTAATGAAATGATTGAATTTGCCATCTTTCCAAATAAAATCAAATCTAATGAATGGTTGCTTAATCTTTTTAAGAGTACTTCCATAAAAGGTGTAAACTTTTTTACATGAAAAGAGCTATCTTTTTTTGATGTAAAAATTGGAGCTCTATTTAAAAGTATTATCCCCTCTTTTTCAAATCCATCTTTAAGTTCAAATATGGAGTTTATTAAACTCTCTTTTTTAACTTTAGATATGGCTTCTTGAGAGGTGTCATTTTCGCTTAACAACCCTTCATTTATCATTTGCATTTTTAAAAAATTTCTTAAACTTGTAGCTCTGTTTACCTGCTTTGAAAATCCACTACTACTAAAAATCTCTTTAACCGCGCCATCAATAAAAGAGTATCCTATGGCGCTACTTGCCCTAGGGTATGGATCTTGCCCAAAAAGAATTGCTTTGCTACTATGAAGAGGTAGGGTTTTAAATGGGGCTAACCAGTTTTGTGGAAAATACTCTTTATCTTTTAAAATGAACTCTTTATACTCTTTATCCAAAGCACTAAATGCTTCATCAATTATCTCTTGCCACGAGTAATCAACTCTCATTTTAAGTCATTCATCTTTAAGATAAATTGTACCTCTCCAAGTCCCATTCTTAACTCTTTTGCAATTTCATGCTCTTTTTTTCCACTCTTATAAAGCGATACTACTTGTTTTTCATTTGTAGAAGCTGATGGAGAAGCAAAACGATTAATACTTTTTGTCTGCTCTTCTAAAAAACTTATTCTATCTTGCTGTTCTGCTTTGAAATTTAGCATAATATCTTCTATCTCTTTTAATGAGTTTAAAAGAGGCATTACTTTGCTATTTATCTCATCTTGAATCTTAAGTTGTAGATGACTTTCAAAGCTTTCTAACTTTAATTTTTCACTCTTTTCTAAATTTAAAATCTCTTTTCGCAGTTGATAATTTTGCTGCATCAACTCTTCAATGCTTCTTTCAAAGCTTTTAAATTTAGATCTATTTTCACCCTCTTTAGAAAAGATGAAAAGGATAATAATTATAAACATAATCACAAATCCAGCATAAATTAAAAGATTAAAATCTATCATTCCTCAGCCTTTTGTTCTCTAATGAGTATTCTTTCTCTTGCCATAAAATAGGCATCCCAATCTTTTCTATCCTCTTGGTGCATTTTAACAATTTTTGCTATGGTTGCATCTACTGGCTCTAAAAATATAGAAATCTCTCGTTTTGGAAAAACAGGCAGTAAAACTCTTCCATAATAAAAAGATCCAACTTTAAAAAGCTCTTCTTTTAGTTTTAAATGCTCAAACCCAATTGATTCAATCTTTGAATTTAAAGATAGTTCAAGCTTTTTTGGAGCCTCCTTCTTTAAAGCTTGAGCTAGCTCATCTACTTTTCTATGAAGTTCAGCCATTAGCATCAGCATCACTTGGTCACTCTGGCTTGTCTCTCCTCTGGCTTTTGCCATTTTTAACCACTGCCCTACTATATCCTCTTCATTTTGATTTGATTTTTCAAACTCTTCAAGATAAATCTCTTCATTTAAAATCTCTTCAAAATCTATAAAAAGTGGGGCTTGAATGTGGCTTGGCATTAGACTAATATCCTATCAGTTAAAACTATGAAATAAAAGATATTCCCTAAATAGCCATTTAAAGTAAAAAAAGCTCTATCTATCTTACTAAAATCTTTATGGACTATCTTATGTTCTTGCCATAAAATCACCCCATTTATCCCAATCCCAATCCATCCCAAAACCCCAAGTCCTGCACTCCAAGCAAAAAGTAACCAAAAAAGAGTAGCTAACCCATGAAAAAGAGCTGAGATGAAAAAAGTTGCACTTTCTCCATAAACTGAGGGGATTGAGTAGAGATTATTTTTTCTATCAAACTCAATATCTTGTAGGGCATAAAGCAGATCAAATCCAGCTACCCAAAACAAAACACCAAGCCCAAGTAAAGCGCTCCAAAGTGTGATGGTTCCAGTAACTGCCACCACTCCTGCAATTGGCGCTAGGCCTAAAGAGAGCCCTAAAACCATATGAGCTAGTGGGCTAAATCTCTTAAAAATGGAGTAGCCACCTAAGATTAAAAGAATTGGGAAACTAAGGTAAAAAGCTAAATCATTAATCATCCACGCCGCAAAAATAAAAATAAAAGCATTAATCAGGATAAATATTTGCATATTTTTCTTTCCAATGCGTCCATCTACATTTGGCCTTGAAGCGGTTCGTGGGTTACCTATATCTATATCTTTATCTGCATATCTATTTAAAGCCATTGCATAACTTCTAGCACTAACTGCCGCTAAAAGCCCTAAAATTAAAAGTCTCCATCCAAAAAATGTTGTTCCATTTACTTCATTAGAAGCAACCACCATTGCAATAAATATAAAAGGTAGTGCAAAAACAGAGTGCTTAAAAACAATCAACTCATTTATATCTTTTATAACCTCTACATAGCGTCTCACTAACAACCTTTTGATGAAATTTGCCTATTTTATCCAAAATCATTTAAGATATTGTTTATCTAAAGTGCTCACTGTGATATAATTGCTCACTTTTTTGAAAGGTTTTGCGCTTAATGGGTATAAAAAAATTGGCAATTTTAGGACCGACAGCTTCAGGAAAAACATCTCTTGCCATTAATCTTGCAAAAAAATATCAAGCAGTCATTTTATCGCTTGACTCTCTTTCAATATATAAAGATATAGACATAGCCTCAGCCAAGCCTACATTAGAAGAAAGAGGTGACATTCCCCATTTTGGCATAGATGAGATAACTCCTAATGAACTCTTTAGCGTAAAAGATTTTTTTAAACTTTATAAAAAAGCTTACAATTTTGCAAAAGAGCATAAAAAGCCTCTTATCATAGTTGGTGGAAGTAGTTTTTACTTAAAAGCAATGCTTGAGGGCTTATCTTTAAAACCAAAAATTTCACCAATTACTGCAAAAAAAGTTCAAAAAGAGCTTTTAAACATAGAAAATGCGCAAAATTTGGCTAACTCTATTGACAAAGAGTTTGTTAAAAGGGTTGAAAAACATGATAAATATAGACTTGAAAAGTGGTTAGAGTTATTTTTTGAAACGGGAGAAATCCCAACTCTTTACCAAAAAAGAAACAAAGAGGCTCCAATAATTGAGTCGATAGAGATTTTTGAGATTGAGATTGATAGAGGGGAGTTAAGAGAATTACTTAAAATAAGAACGCAAAAAATGCTAAATGATGGACTTGTAAAAGAGGTTGAATGTTTAATTAAAACATACTCTCTTTCACCTTCATGCCAAAAAGCCATAGGGATAAAAGAGAGCATAGAGTATTTAGAAAAAAAGATAGATTTAAATACTCTTTTTGAAAAAATAGTTGTAAATAGCGCTAGACTTGCAAAAAGACAACAAACTTTCAACAAAACCCAATTTAAAACCAATAAAACTAGGGCGCCACTTAATGCACTTAAGCACGAGATAGAAAATTATCTAACGCAATATCTCTAATACAGAGTGTTGATAAAGTGCTGGATCAATCGTAAAAAATGAATGCCATCTTTTTGTGCTTGGATCTTGCCACTCTAAAAAATCAAGCATCTCATTTTCTCCACCAGTTGCAACTCTTAAAAGTGGGCTTTTATCTATACATTTTACTCTAACTGGGCCTAGTTTTCTAAGATCTGAAATCGCCCCAGCTCTCTCTTTGCTGCTACTTAAAATTATCTCTCTTAAACCTCTAGCTAAGCCTCTTACTAAATATATCTTCATTGTTTCTCCTTTATTTTATGAGATTTAAATACTCTTCACACATTTTTTTCCATGGATTATCATCTTTAATGGAAGCGCATCTACCAAAAGACTCTTTTGCTAAGTTAAACTCTTTTAATTTATACTCCAATTCGCCAATGTAGTAGTAAGCTCTACTCTTTTCATTTAACTCTTCTACTTTTTTAGGTATCTCTCTTGCAACTGCTAGTGCGCCCTCTAAATCTCCAAGTTTCTCTTGCGCTTCAATGGCATAGTAGTCTAAGATGGGAGAGTAGATGAAGCTATTTTTTTCCTCTTGCAGTTTTAAAGCATAAGAGGTGTACTCTTTCATTAAAAGATGAGAACCTTGCTCTTTGGCAAGCTTAGCAACTTCCATGTACACTTCAATATTTGCAAAATCGCCCTTTAACTCTTCTCTCACTTTTCTTGCGCTACTTAAAGCTTTTTCATAATCTTTTAGTTTTAAATATGCAAGAAATTCATCTCGCAAAATCACTTTTGTTTCAGGCTTTTTTGTCAAAATTCCAAGATCATATATCTCTTTACTTATCTTAAGTAAATCTTCCCACTTATGTGCTTTTTTAAAGGCATCAGCTAATCTTATCATCCATGATAATTTCTCTCTTAAGTCTCTTATGCCTAAGTGGTTTTTAGCCTCATCAATAGCCGCGTCATACCTAGAGAGTCTCATCAAACATTCAAAAACTTTATCCCTATCTTTTAGGCTATCTTTTATCATATATCTTTCAATAAGAATAGTCGCTTCTTGACAATTATCTTGACTAAGAGCTATGTCTGCACTTTTAATAGCAGCCTCTTTTAAAATGCTTTCGCCCTCAATTTTTAAAGCTTCATCACTTAATTTAGCTATGGCTTCATCTAATGATAAAACATTTACAAACTGCTCTTTTTCTAAGTAGAGTTTAGCCTTTTCAACAGTGGCTTTTTGAGAGATTTCATTATCATATCTTGAGATTAAAGTATCGTAGTAGTTTTCTAATTTATCTGTATCAGTTTCAGCAATTTCAAAAAATAATCTATCTATCCCCTCTTGCACCTCTTGCGCAAACTCTCCACTAGCAAACTCTTTTTGGTATCTATTTAAAAGTTCATCAGCCTTTGCAATATTTTTTGCACTTCCATGCCAAAGTCCACTATCTTTTAAAATCTCTTCATAGTTTGAATTACTTCTTGAGATTGAATTAAGAAGCGCTTCACCAATTTGGGATGCTATATCTTCTAATCCATTTTGAGCAAGTTTTTTTGCTAATTCATAAGCTTCATTCTCATCTTGAAACAAAAAGTCTCTATTTGCATTTAAAATCTTCATTAAGTACTCTTTTGCTTCATCGCTCTGGCCTGCGTCTAAGCTATTTTTAGCAAGCCTAATGGCAGCTTCAGAAGCAACATCTAAATCTTTAGCAGAGTATAAAACATCGCTATATAACTTTAGTGCTTCAGCTTTTTTAGATCCACCATACAAAGAGTCCCCATATAGTAAAATTCCCATTTTTGTGAAGCTATTTTGTGGATGTTCAGTAATTAAAATATCCAAAAAATAGTTTGCATCACTAGCAAATCCCATTTTCATATAGTTTTTTGCTATATAAAATAGAACCTCAGGCATAAATTCATCTGCTGGAAAAGTTTTCATCCAAGCTTTTCCCTCATTTATAATGTCATTTCTATCAATGGCTAAACTTAAACTATCCTCATCACCATCAAGCAATCTATCCATTGCTCTTATCCTATAAAGAGCAAGCTCGCTTTTAAAAATGGTTTGAGGATATAGCATCATTGTATCTTTTACATCTTCTAAAATAGTTTCATATCTTTTAGCCTCATATTCCCTTTTTATCGATAAATACGCATTTATATCTTTACTTCTTACATATCCAATTGGAGCTCCATTTAAATCAAGTGCTCCTACATCTGGCCTTTTATATTTAGGAAAATAGATAGGAAAATTTATCCCTCCTTTAGTGCTTGACTCGCTGTAAGGGAGTTTTTCATAAATTAAGATTGCATAATGTTTTGCATCTTTAAAAGACTCTAGTGGAACTTCGCTAAAAGCATGAAGTGAAATATCCATATTTATAATTTTTGATTTAAATTTTGGAGAGATTATAACTTCAAAACCATCTTTTTGTTGAAAAAATTCAATGCCTACTAAGGGGGTATCTTTTGGCCCAATCATAACTGAGTTTTTATTTTCAAATTTGCAAATATACTGTTTTTGTTCAAGTTTTAAATCAACACTACTACAAGAAAAAGGTTCGCTGTCTTTAATGTGAAGCACTCCATAAGGTAAGCCCGCCTCTTTAGCAGAGTTAAACTCTATGGTAAGCGAAAACAGTGGTAAAAAAAAGAGGGTTAAGAGTAAAAATTGCTTCATGGGCATATTATATCACGCCCATGAAATAAAATGATTAAAAACCGCTAGAGATTACATGTCCTGCTATAAAATCTATGAGTGGACTTACAAAAACTATCGAAACTACTGTCATCACCAGTGCAAAACCAATGATGCTTTTAAGTGGTGTTGTAGTGTTTGAGCTATATATACTTCCATCTTTAGAGATTGGATCTTTTAAAAACATAAAAACAACCAGTTTCATATAATAATATACTGCAATGGCACTATTTAGCGCCATTATGATTGCTAAACCAATGAAGCCTTCATTAACTGCTGCACTCATTAAGAAAATCTTTCCCCAAAATACTGAAAATGGAGGGATGCCTGCTAATGAAAACATAAATACACCCATGATTGTTGCAGCAACTGGCGCTACTTTAACCATACCAGCAAATTTGCTAAATGGATGTTGGTATCTTTTATCCCACAGATTTTGCTTACTTCTAGTTGCCCAAAGCATGGTAAAAGCGCCTAAATTTGTAAACATAAAAAGAGTCCAGTATAGAAAAAATCCTATATTTGCCTGAGTTGAGCCAATCAAAATAGCTGAGAGAACAAATCCAGCGTGAGAGATGGAGCTAAAAGCTAACATTCTTTTTACATCTGTTTGGATTAATGCCATTAAATTTGCTAAAGTCATTGTTAAAATTACTGCAAAAAATAAAATATCTTCAAGCCATGTTACGCCTGATTGGATTAGCATTTCAAAAAGCCTCATTGCCACTACAAAACCAGCTATTTTTGGAACTATTGACATATATCCAGCCAAAGCCGCGCTTGAGCCTTCATATACATCAGGAGTCCATGTATGAAATGGAAT
>JAAYLJ010000069.1 GCA_012521935.1 Campylobacteraceae bacterium
AAAAAGCCACAATATGCAATTGCAGCACCCTCTCTAACTCCTTCATCTACGATTATGGCTTTATCAAATCCTAAAGTTTCCATAGTTTCAATCAAAATTTTTATCCCAGCTATAACTAAAGCTCCTCTTTTAGGTCCTGCTAAACTCTCTTTTTCATCTTTTGACATAAGAGTAGCCTCTTTTAGTGCTTTTGTAGCATCTTTTAAAGATAAATTAGAGCCTGAAACTACCTTGTAGTCATAGTTTTTATAGTTTAATCCATGCAAGTACGCACTTAGTGTAGTTGCCGTTCCACCAGTTAAAATTAGCTTTGCAGGCTTTGGCCAAGAGTTAATTGAGAGTTTTAAACTCTCAAGCCCTTTAGTTAAAGCTCTTTTAAAAAGCTCTCTTTTGGGATTATTTGCAAGTAAGGTTATAACTCCTAAAGGAAAACTTCTACTATATAAATTTGAGCCATTTTTGCAAGTTAACTCCATAGAACCTCCCCCTAAATCTACTAAAAAATAGCTATTTGTATCTAAATCTTTATTTTGAAGTAAAAATTCAGCCCCAAGTCTTGATAAAAAGGCTTCCTCTTTTTCATCTATGATTCTAAAATTGATCCCTATTTTTGATTTGATAAGTCCAACCACTAAAGTTTTATTTCTAGCTCTTCTTAGGGCTTCTGTTGCTATTGCTATGGTTGGAGTGTTTAAAAAATCAAATCCAGACTCTTTTAGAGCCTCTATGATTCCCTCAATACTTTTTTTATCTATCATTTGGTTTGTTCTTAAATCTTTAGCCAAATTTAAAATCTTTTCATACTCTTTTATTCTAGTAAAAGTATCGCAATCCCATAGTAAAACTCTTAAGCTATTAGAACCAAGATCACAAGCCAAAATTTGCCCCACTCTAGTTTCCTTATTTGTTTTTTTCTTTTGATATAATACTTTAAATTTCCTTACAAAGGTAAAAATTATGCTACTTGGAGTAAATATTGATCATATTGCAGTCTTAAGAGAGGCTAGAGAGATTAATGATCCAAATCCCCTTGACGCACTAGGCATTGTTCAAAGAGCTGGTGGGGATCAAATAACTATTCATTTAAGAGAAGATAGAAGACATATTCAAGATGAAGATGCAAAACTTATTACAAAACTTTCACCACTTCCAGTTAATATTGAGTGTGCAATAGCCCCTAGTGTTACAAAAATAGTGAGAGATTTAAACCCAAATAGGGTAACTTTAGTTCCTGAAAAAAGAGAGGAAGTTACAACTGAGGGTGGATTAGATTTGGATAAAAATTATGAAAAAATCAAACAAAGCATTGATTATTTTCAAGAAAAAAATATTGAACTCTCCCTTTTTATTGATCCAAAGATTGAGTATGTAAAAGCTTCAAAAGAGTTAGGCGCAGAGTGGATAGAGCTACATACTGGGCTTTATTCAAATATTTATGCGATGCTTTATAGCAACTTAAGACAAACTCATCACTGCATCAAAGCTTTAGAGCTTGATAAAAATGAGTTAAGCTTGCTTTTAGTAAAATCACTAAATGAGATAAAAGAGTGTGCCATTATGGCTAAAAAACTTGGGTTAAAAGTAGCTGCTGGACATGGGCTTAATTATCAAAATGTAAAAAACATTGCAAAAATAGATGAAATAGAAGAGTTAAATATAGGCCAAAGTATAGTAGCTAGATCAGTTTTTAATGGTTTAGAGGAAGCTGTAAAAACAATGAAAAGTTTAATCAGTTGAGAAAAATAGCTATTAGCATTGGCGATTTAAATGGAATAGGCATTGAGATAGCTCTTAAATCTCACAAAGAGATTAGTAAGTTTTGTAAGCCAGTTTATGCCATTAGTAAAGAGATGTTAAATGAAGCTTCAAAGCTATTAAAGCTCCCAATTGACTCAAATTTTACCA
>JAAYLJ010000008.1 GCA_012521935.1 Campylobacteraceae bacterium
CATTAAAGCCTTGATAATCAATTAAAGTTAAAAAAATCGATTCAGGTAAAGGCCTAAAAGAGTCGATTAATCCTTGGTAGATACTGGCATTTTTGTATGTTAAGTTGTGAGCATATGATGAGGCATCATTAAGGTATCTCTCATAAAGCAAAAAACTAATAGTACCTTGCAAAGCTAAATATATAAAAATCGCAATAGTTAAAATGGATACTCTTTTCACAAACCACCAATCTTGACTAGATTTAACAATCAATAATTGTATCAAATTAGTATAAAAAGTGGCTATAATAAATAATTTTTATCGAAAAGGCTTTTATGGATATTAAAGATTTAATCGCAGGGTACGAGACTTTCAAGGATAAAAAGTTTAAAAAATATCAAAATAGATTTATAGATTTAGTTAAAAAAGGCCAACATCCAAAGATACTTTTCATAGCTTGTAGTGATTCTAGAGTAGATCCATCTTTGATAACTGATGCAAGTCCTGGTGAGCTTTTTATACTAAGAAATGTAGGAAATTTAGTTCCTCCATACTCTCCTGATAATGATTATCATGGAACTGCTGCTGGGATTGAGTATGCAGTTTCGGTTTTAAAAGTAACTGACATCATAGTTTGCGGGCACTCATATTGTGGAGCTATTGATGAAATGTACCACAATATCACCGATCCAGCTCTTATTCATGTAAAAAAATGGCTTGAACTTGGACATCCAGCTTGTGAGTATGTGCAAAAAACCATGAAAGGAAAAGTCCCAAAAGCCCAAAAACTAGCGATGACTGAGCGAATTTCAGTTGTTTTTCAACTAGCAAATTTGCTTACATATCCAGAAGTTTCACGAAAGGTTGATTTAGGAGAGCTTAGCTTAAGAGGATGGTACTATAAGATTAAAAAGTGCGAGTTAGAGTATTATGATGATGCTACCATGACTTTTAAGCCAATGATTAGTGATGATTAGGATTTGTTTACTACTTTTACTATCTATTCAAAGTTACGCCCTAACTATTGGTACTTATAATGTAGAAAATCTTTTTGATGGAGAGCTTCAAGGGGGTGAGTATTATAGTTACATTCCAGGCAATAAAATGGGATGGAATAAAGAGTTAGCAGCTAAAAAATTAAAAAACATAAGCGATGCCATTTTAAAAATAGAAGCTGATATTTTAGCAGTACAAGAGGTTGAAAACCACTTGATATTAAAAGAGTTAGCTAAAAATAGCGGCTACAAATATAGCTCTTTTGCTAACAATAAAGAGTTTGCAACTGGGGTGGGGCTACTTTCGAAATACCCCATTAAATACTCAAAAACCATAAAAGGATACAAAAGGGACTTTAGACCAGCTCTTTATTCTAAAGTAGAAATCTTAGATGAAACGCTAGAGATAATAGTTGTGCACCTTCCCTCTTTAAAAAATGCACCATCAAAAAAAGAAGCAGCACTAAATGCACTTTTACCAACTATAAATGAGATGAAAGAAGGGATTATTTTAGGAGATTTTAATGACCCTTTTTCAAAAGATAGCATAATAGGTAAAATTTTAGGCCCACTTGAAGATTTTAGTGGTTGGTATGATCCTTGGATGAGTATTAAAAATAGATGGAGTCATGATTATTTAGGGCAAAAACAAGCACTTGATAGAATTTTACTTAGTGAAAAGCTTTTTGATAAAAAAGGCTTAGATTTTGTATGTGGGAGTTTTAAGCCACTTCATAAAGAGCCATTTATGAAAGATGGAGCTCCATATAGGTGGCAAATAAGTGATTTTGGTAAGGGGAGACATTTAGGAAAAGGGTACTCTGATCATGTGCCTTTAATCTTAAAGTTAGAAAATAAACCATTTAATTGCGAGGCGAAAAATATAACCATTAAGGAGTTGTATGATGAGCCTCTTGGAGATAATCTTTTGTTTTTAGAAAAAGCGGTAGTGATTTATTCAAGTAGTGAAGGGTTTGTTTTAGCAGATAAAAGTGGTTCAATTTTTGTACATAAACCTGGATTTAAGCTGCCTCTTGGAGTGCAGGGAGATTTTTATATTCATAATTTAAGTAGTTTTGGCGGAGTTAAAGAGATAAAGGCAATAACTTTAAAAAAAAGACATGAAGGTAGTTTAGAAATTGATAGTTTTTTTAAAACAAATATTATGAAAGCCCCTATACATAGTGTTTTAAAAGAGGTTTCTGGAAGCTATAAAAATGGATTTTTACATACAAAAGATACAAAGATAAAAGTTCACGCATTTAATAAAAACTTACTACCAAAAAATGGTAAATTTGTTAAGCTATATAAGGTTAGAGTTGGGGAGTATAGGGGAGTTAAAGAGATTATTTTAGAGGAGAGAGAGTGAGAGTATTGAATTTTTTTATTCTTTTAGCTTTTATTTTATTTGTTTTTTTCCTTGTTAGGGGATTTAATGTGCAAATGAACGAGAGAAGAGAGTCAAGAAAAAATGATAAAAAAGAGAGCTAAAAGCCCTCTTTAACGATTTCTTAGATAGTATTAAAAATATTTTCATATAAAGAGTTATTATGTCAAAAACACTACTTATTGAAGTAGGTATTGAAGAGTTACCTGCAATTCCTTTTTTAAAAGAGTTACCTAACATTGAAGAAAAATGGCAAAAAATTTTAAATAGTTATGGACTTGATAGTGAGGCAGAGTTTTACTACACACCAAGAAGAGTTGTACTTTTTCATAAAGAATTTCCTCTTAAGCAAAAAGCAAAAGAGGAGGAGTTTTTTGGGGCTCCTGTTGAGATTGCTTTTGACTCTTTGGGTGAGCCAACTGCCGCAGCAAATAGTTTTGCTAAAAAATGCGGAGTAGAAGTAGGGGAGCTTTTAAGGGTTAAAAAGGGTGAAAAAGAGATTCTTTATTTTAAAAAAGAGATTTTAGGAAAAGAGAGTAAAGAGCTTTTACCAACTATGCTTAATGAGTGGCTAAAAAGTTTAAATTTTGGCAAATCAATGAGATGGGGAAGCTTAAATGAAGCTTTCATTAGGCCTATTAGATCTCTAATTATTATGCAAGATGATAAGATAATTCCCTCAGCAATCTTTGGAGTTAAAGCAAAAAACATGACTTTTGCTCATAGATCCCATAATGAAAAAGAGTTGATATTTCAAAATTCTAAAGAGTATTTTAAGAAAATTGAAGAGGGCGGTATTATTTTAAATCAAGCAAAAAGAGAAGAGAAAATTTTAAACCAAATGAGTGAGCTTGAGAAAAAGTATGAAATCAAGATTGAAAAAGATAGAAATCTTTTAAATGAAATTGTAGCAATAACTGAGTACCCTACGGCTTTGCATGGGGAGTTTGATGAAAAATTTTTACAACTTCCACCTGAGGTTATCATCACTTCAATGAAAGAGCATCAAAGATATTTTCCAGTATTTAAAGATGGAAAACTTAGTAATCATTTCATATTTGTATCCAATGCTTTAACTAAAAATCAAGATTTAATCATAAGTGGAAATGAGAGAGTTTTAAGAGCAAGACTAGAAGATGCACTCTTTTTTTGGGAGAATGATTTAGCTAAAGGGCTCTCAAATGAAGGGTTAAAAAATATTTTATATCTTGAAGGGATTGGCTCAATTTATGATAAAACATTAAAAGAGCAAAAGATAGCAAAAGAGCTTTCATTAAAATATATAGACCCACTTTTAAAAGAAAATGGCGAAATAGGGCAAGATGAGCTGTTAGAGTTAATGCAAAGAACAGTGGGGCTTTGCAAGTCTGATCTTCTTAGCGAAATGGTAAATGAGTTTCCAGAACTTCAAGGGTTGATGGGTTATTATTATGCAAAAATGAGTAATCAAAATCCAATTTTAGCAAAAGCTTTTAAAGAGCAGTATCTGCCTGATAGTGAAGATAGCCAGTTACCAAGTTCGCTTTTTAGTGCCATCGTTGCTCTTAGCAATAAGCTTGACTCTTTGTTTGCTCTATTTAGTATTGAAAAAATTCCAACAGGAACTAAAGATCCATTTGCCCTAAGAAGAGCAGCAACTGGGATTATAAAAATAATCCTCTCTTTTAATCTCTCATTTGATTTGAAAAAAGATTTAAAACTTTTATCAAAAGAGTATAAAGAGTTTGACTTAATTAAGTTAGAGAACTTTTTTATTGAAAGAGTTTATGGGGTGCTTAAAGCCAACCCTTCCATCATAAATGCAGTACTTCAAAGTGGCGAGAGAGACTTAGTAAAGATAGCAAAAAAGGTAAAAGCTTTAGAAAACCTTTCAAAAAGTGAAGATTTTAAAAGTGGTTTTACAACTTTTAAAAGAGTAGCTAACATTGTAAAAGATATAAATTTAGAAAATCTTACTGTAAATGAAGAGTTTTTTAAAGAAAAAGAAGAGGGTGAACTTTTAAATAGACTAAAAGCTCACCAAAGTACAAAATTTTCAAACTATGAAGAGATTTTAAACTCTTTGTTTTCTCTAAAAGAACCAATAGATAGCTTTTTTGATAGCGTAATGGTTAATGTTGAAGATAAAAAAATTGCAAGCAATCGCCAAAACCTAATAGCTTCAATCTACAAAGAATTTTTAGAGATAGCTGACATTAAGATGATTTCTTTTTAGTCACAGGGCAACTGTTATTTCCGCAGTTGCACCCTTTGTTTTTAAATGTCTTATAGTAGATAAACCCAACTGCTAGCAGTGCTATAATTATTAAAAATAGACTCTCCATAGTAACTCCTTTTAGAAATTATATCTTAAGTTTAAAGAGTATTTAGAGTAACTCTCATCTTTCTCATCAGACTTAATTTTAGCATACAAAGCACCTATATTTAAGTTTTTTACAATCTCATATTCAGCTATGAAATTAAACTCTTTCTCTTTCTTTTTTAACTCTTCATCCTTAAATTTAGTATGAGCGTAAATAGTCTCAAAAGAAAAATCCCCATACTCATACTCTGCGCCAATGTAGTATGTTTTTGCATCTGCTTCATAGACTTTATCACCCTCATCCAAAGGATTTATACTCTCACCTGCAATCTCCATACTTCCAACGCCACCTTTTTTATCTGTGGCAATATATCCCCCACTTAAAACAAAATCATCAAGCTTTCCTCTTAACTCTAAATTGTAAATGTGTCCATCATGCTCTTGTCCATATTTTTTCTCATCACTTACTGCACCTTTTGCAGTAAAGCCAAAAAATTCATTATCGTACCAAAAGCCTCCACCATACCAAGATGCGATGTTATTTACACTATATGAGTAGAGATTTATGGTGCTATCTTCAATTCCATCATAAGTTAAATCAAAAAACCAAAGTCCATCTTTTTTATTAAATCTTTCAAAATTTGTCATTGGTTCATCTTCATCTACCGTGGCTACTTTTCTACTATGCCCAACGCTTAAAATTAAGTCTTGAAGTGGCTTTAACCTTAAAATAGCCCCTTCATGAAAATCAGTTGCCCACTCATAATCTAACTCCCCTCTACCGATGGTAAAGTCAAATAAATCATGATTATATGAGATATTTGCAGTGTGTAAAAGTGCTTTAGGAAGGCTTTCTCCACCATCATAATCACCTTTGTGCTTTTCATTTAGCTTGCTATTTGCTCTAAAGCCAACAGTAGTATTAAAGCCATGAAAATATCCACTTTGATACATTAAGTTTAAATAACCCATTGAAAAAGCACTATTTTCATCAACCTTATTATCTTTATACTCTGTATAAGCAGCTATTTCACCTTCAAATGAGCCGCTACTTAAAGCCTCTTCTAAGGTATTTGCACTAAGTAAGCTTGCACTTATTGTTGTTAGTAAAAGTAGTTTTCTTTTCATTTTGTCTCACTTCATCTTTTTTGCTTGAACCCAAATTAGGGCATCTTGGCTAAGTTCTTTTCCTTCAAATTCTGTTTTTGGGCCAACGCCAAGCGCAGCAAATCCCCACCAACCTGCTTTTGGAATTCCAAAAGTAAACTCTCCATCTTTATTTGCTTTTATAGTCATTGTGACAAAAGAGTC
>JAAYLJ010000070.1 GCA_012521935.1 Campylobacteraceae bacterium
CTTGGAGAAGAGTTTTTGCACATTGATCCAGCAAGTGAGTGGGTTGTTGTGGATTTAGGAGATATTCTTATACATTTAATGACACCAGAATATAGAGCTAAATATAATATAGAAGAGTTTTTGGCAGATTTTGAAAAAGCTAGGGCGTAGTTACATCCTAGCTTTTGCCTCTATGCCAATTAGCATGAGTCCTGTTTTAAGACTAATTCCAACGGTTGAGTATAGTTTTAATAAACTATCTTCATTTTCACTACCTAATACTCTGTTTTCATTATAATATTTATGAAAACTTGCCGCAAGTGCTTTTAAATAATCTGTTAGTTTTTGTATCTGCCTGCTATTAAAAGCATCCTCAAGCACTTCTTTTAGGCTTAGAGCTTGAAAAAGAAGGCTTTTTCCTAGTTTGTCTAAATCTTTTATCTTAAAATTTTGAATCTCTTCTAAACTTTTTTCACTTTTTTGAACCACTTGGTTTATTCTAGCGTGAGCATAATTTATATAGTAAATTGGATTAGAACTATCCTCTTTTTTTAACTCATCCACATCAAACTCTAAATGAGTATCGCTTTTTTTGCTTAAAAAGATAAATCTTAAAGCATCTTGTCCTATCTCTTCAACTACCTCGCTCATCAAGATAAAATTCCCAGCTCTTTTACTCATTTTAAAAGGTTGTCCACCTTTTAGTAGTGAAACCATTTGAGAGAGTAAAATTTCAAGCCTATTTTCATCATATCCTAGAAAATTTACAGCAGCTTTTACCCTAGCAATATACCCATGATGATCCGCGCCCCAAATATTTATATATCTATCATATCCTCTTTGAAACTTATGATCATGATATATTATGTCGCCTGCAAGATAGGTTGGTCTTCCATCTTCTCTAACAACAACTCTATCTTTCTCATCACCCTTTAAAGTTGATCTTATCCAAACCTTATCATCTTTTTCATAGGTTTTTTCACTTTTCTTTAGTTTTGAAAAACTACTATCCCACTCTTGATAGAGCTCTTTTTCGCTAATAAACTGTTCAAAGTTTATTCCAACTTCAAATAGATTGCTTTTGATAAGTTTTAGCATCTTATCTTTACCCCAATTGCTTAAAAATGGGATATTTTTTGCATCATTAAAAATCTCTTTGCCATGCTCTTTGACAGCTTCTTTGGCTAAATCAACTATATATTCACCTCTATAAAACTCTTTAGGCCACTCTACCTCTTCATTTAAAACACTCTCTTTTGCTGCTAAAAAGATAGAAAGCCCTAAAAGTTCAATCTGATTTCCAGCATCATTTACATAATATTCACTAACAACTTTATATCCTAAATGTCTTCCAATTTTACAAAGAGCATCCCCATATACCGCACCTCTAGCGTGTCCTATATGAAGTGGTCCTGTTGGATTAGCACTTACAAACTCAATAAGATATGAGCCTTCATTTGTGCTTTTAGCAAAATCATTTGGATTCTTTATAGTCTTTGTAGCAAAATCATTTAAAAAACTGCTACTTAATGTAAAGTTTAAATAGCCTCCAACTGGCTGGACTTTTGAGAAAATTTGACTATTGTTAAACTTTTCTGCAAGCTCTTGTGCAATTTGTTGTGGAGATTTTCTTAAAACTTTAGCAAATGAGAAAGTAGGAACCGCGTAGTGCCCAAAGTTTAAATCTTTGGGCGTTTCTAAAATAAAGGGAAATTCAAGAACCTGGGCAATAGCCTTTGTAACCTCTTGTTTCAACAAAAATCTTTATGCGTCTTTAGTTTGGGCTTCACTTTTGACAGTCTCAGCCTTCTCTTCTATCTTCTCTTCGCTTGCAGTTTTATCCTCTATCTCATCTTCTTTCATCTCTTTTTTGAAGCTTTTGATACCCTTGCCAAGACCCTTTGCTAAATCAGGAATCTTTTTTGCTCCAAATAGCAACACTACAATGGCTAAAATAACAAGCAATTCTGGCATACTTGGCATACCCATAACTATCTCCTTAATTATCAATTTTAAAAAAGCAACATTATATCACAAGGATAGGCAAATTACTCAATGTTTGCCCATTTACTAAAAAAGCTTTCTATATCTACTGAGGATGCCTTACGCCTTGATAATTTAGCGATGCACCTTAACTCTTCTAGGGTGTTTTTTAAGTCATTATTTATGAGTATATAATCATACTCATGTATGCAAGTCATCTCAGTAACTGCATTATTTACCCTAAGATTTACTGTCTCTTTTGTATCACTATCTCTTTTTTCTAATCTATCTTTTAAAGTGATTTGATCTTTTGTAGTTATAAAAACTGATGTTGTGATTTTTCCAAATCTATCTCTTACTATCTTATGGCCTTGAACATCTATGTCAAAAATAGCAGTTTTACCCTCATTTATGGCTTTTAAAATGGGTTTTAAAGATGTTCCATAATAATTATCATGAACCTTTGCCCACTCTAAAAACATTCCACTTTGAATATCTTTTTCAAACTCTTCTTTTGAGATAAAGTGATAATTCACTCCATCTTCTTCATCTTTTCTCATCTGCCTAGTTGTTGTAGAGATGGAAAAGTACAGATTTTCCATAGAAGCTAAAAGCTCTTTAAGTAAAGAGCTTTTTCCAGATCCACTTGGCCCAGATATGACTAAAATAGTCCCTCGCACGCTTTAAGCTTCCTCAAAATCAATAGTAATATTTATCTTAGTATTTTTCAAAAACTCTTTAACCCTTGTTTGCATTAATGCGCTTGTTAAAGCCTTAGTAACTTCATTTTTGATCTCACTTTTTAATTCATCAACTGCTTGGTTGCCATCGGTTTTTAACTCCTCTACCGCTTCTCCTAAAGCAATTTTTAACTCTCTTTCACTAAGCCCAAAAAATGGATCCTCACTCCTATTTTGCGCCTCTAGTTCTTCTTTTATGCTGTTAGTGTCATCTTCAAATTCACCATCTTTTACATCTTCATCATCTTCAAGCTCATCTAACTCTTCATCTTCAAAGTCATCCTCGCCATCAACAAGCTCATCATCTTTACTATCGTCTTCAAAATCTAGTTTTTCGCCTTCCTCAAAATCATCTATTGCACCTACTAGATCCATATCCTCTTCTATCTTGCTAGATAAGCTATCTTCTTCAAAATCAATACTTTCAAGGTTTTTTTCATCTTCAAAACTTAAATCCTCTTCTTGTAAATCTAGTTCATCTTCCAAATTTAATTCATCTTCATCTTTACTATCTTCTTCAAAATCCTCTTGTCCTAAGGAGTCTTCAACTTTATCCATTTGGCCAATCTCAAGCTCTTCAAGTTTTTGTGAAGTGAAACTATCCTCATCTTCACTATCCTCTTCCATTTCATCTAAAAGATTCAAATCTTCCTCTAATAACCCTTGAACCTCTTTTACATCTTCACTATCTAAAATGCCACCCTCTTTTAACTCAAACTCTTCAGGCTCTTCTTCATCCTCAAAGCCCTCATCATCTTCAAAGCCCTCAAAATCTTCTTCATCTTCAGGCTCTTCTAATTCATCTGCTTCCTCAAGATCTACTAAACCATCTTCTTCTAACTCATCTACCTTACTAGACTCATCACTACTATCTTCTTCAAAAGTAAACTCTTCCTCGTGAGGCAAAGAGGTATTGTCTAAATTAATCAAATTATCCTCTTCATCTTTATCCTCTTCAAGCAAAGAGTCAATGTCTCCATCATCCTCAAACCCATCTTCTAATCCATCTTCAAAGCTAGATTCATCTTCAGGCTCAAGACTCTTAGCTAACTCTAAAAAATCTGTAGGTAAGAATGGTTTTTCTAAAATAAAATCCATACCTTCTGGTTTTTTACTGCCTCTAGGTCCAATATATATAAGCTTATTAGTCAAATTTTTCTTTTGAATAAGAGCTAACTCTTCGCTATTAAAGCTATCACTATCTATGAAAATAGCAACAAAACGCTCCTCTTCTATCTCCTCTAAAGAGGCAGCTTCAATAAGATCATAATCTATCTTTTTTGCACTAAGTAAAATGAGTCTTGATACAGCAGGATTATTGTTTAGTAGTAAAAAACGCATATGTTTCTCCTAGATTTAGCTAGCTAAAATGTTTATGGCTGATTGTATTATATTTTATATTATGTTTGTATTAACAGTGAATGTGCAAATTTGAAATATATCTTTAAAAAATTAGAAAAAAAGCAGAGCTAAATCATTTAAAACTTTAAAGATCTCTTTTTTAAAGATTATCATAATTGATCCTAAAGACGCTATCATCGCAACATAAGAGAGCATGATTTTAATAGGAAATCCAACAACTAAAAGGTTAAATTGAGGCATTGTTTTCATGAGCATTCCAAAGATAATATCTGAGAGTAATGAGAGTGCTTTTATGGGAAATGAGAGGATAAATCCAAATAAAAACATTGACATCACTGCTTTTGCTATGTAACTCCACATATTTGCAGTTGGATAGAATGATCCTAAGGGAATTTCCCCTAAAGAGTGGTGATAAAATAGCAAGATTAAGTGGTGGCCATCAAGTGCTAAAAACAAAACTAAAGCAAGCATTGTAAAAACTTGACTTACTAATGGAGTATTTACTCCTGTTTGAGGATCTATTACGCTTGCCATCGTAAAACCCATGACAAAAGATATTTGCTGCCCTGCAATCTCTAAAGCAGCAAAAACTAAATATGCTAAAAGCCCAGCAATAAACCCAAGCATAAGCTCCATTGTAATGGCAAAAGTGATAGATACCATCTCATGAGGTAGCACTGTTACTGTTGCATAAGGAGTTAAAAAAAGAGTTAAAAGTAAAACAATCGAAGTTTTTACAACAATTGGTATTCTCATATGGTTAAAAAAGGGAAAGAAGGCAACTAACCCACTAATTCTTGCAAAAAGTAAGATAAATTTATATACGCTCTCTTGACCTAAAAGCCCCAAAATCTCCATTTAAACCTCATGTAAATTTAAATCTTTAAGTGCATAAGCATTGTCACATCTTTTAGCTAAATTTAAATCATGAGTTACAAGCATTAGTGAGGCATTACTATTTTTTATATACTCAAAAAGAACATCCATAACCTCTTTAGCAGTTTTTTGATCTAAATTTCCAGTAGGCTCATCCGCAAAAATTATGCGAGGTTTTTTCATTAAAACTCTAGCAATGGAGACTCTTTGTTGCTGGCCACCAGATAACTCTCCAACTCTTTTATGAAGTATGTTTTTAATTCCAAGTTTATCTACCATCTCCTCTTCAAAATCTGTCTCATTAAGCAAAGATGCAAGCTCAATATTCTCTTTTGCATTAAAGCCTTTGAAAAGATAGTGAGATTGAAATATTATCCCAAAATATTTTCGTCTTATATCAAGTCTATCTTGAGAGTTTTTACCATAAATTGAATTTTCATTAAAAATTATATCGCCAGAGTTTGGCTTTAATAAAGTAGAACAGCAGTGTAAAAGAGTTGATTTTCCACATCCACTAACTCCCACTATCGACATACTTTTGCTCTTCTCAAGCTCAAATGAGAGTGAGTCAAATAGTGGAAAATCAAACTTATGGGAGATATTTAAGGCTTTCAAAAGTGCCATTTTTCTCCTTTAAAGCTAAAAAATTTAGCTTATTTGTGCAGCTACCTCAGCAGCAAAATCTTCTTCTTTTTTCTCTAAACCTTCGCCTAGTTCAAATCTTATATACCCAGTAAGCTCGATGGTTCCGCCAAGCTCATTGGCTTTTTCTTCCAAAACTTCTTTTACGCTTTTTTTATCATCCATTACATAAAACTGCGATAAAAGTGCATATTGTTGATCTAAAAGAGTGTTATCAGCTATAAATCTATCGATCTGTCCAGGAACAATTCTATCCCAAATTTTCTCTGGCTTATTTTGAGCTTTAAGTTCAGCCTCAATCTCTTCTTTAGCTTTTTTCATAACTTCATCAGTTAATTGAATTTTACTTCCATAAAGTGGGACTTTTTTTGCTGGTTTTCCAAGTCTTGCATACTCTTCATTTGTCTTTGTTATATCAGCGATTAAAGCCTTTGTTTCACTCTCTACAAATTCGCTATCAAATGAATCTGAACTTAAATATAGTGGCTTCATAGCAGCTGCGTGCATACATATATTTCTAATTAACTCTTCGCTTTTTTTAGCCGTCTCTTCGCTATCACACTTAGCTGTAATGATAACTCCAACTCTTCCATTTGAGTGCAAATATCCATTTAAAGTCTCATTTTTACCAGCAACCACAGTTTGAAAGCGTCTTACTACAATATTTTCACCAATAGTTGCAATTTGCGTATTAAAGTACTCTTTAAAGCTCTCATTGTCTATTTTTGAACTCATTAGTGAGTCTAAATCTTCGATTCCATTTTCTTGGATAAATGCAGTTGTTTTAGCAGTTAATTGTTGAAAATTCTCATTCTTTGCAACAAAGTCAGTTTCAGAGTTAATTTCACTAATTGTTGCTTTTTTCAAATCATCAGTAATTTTAAGAGTAATTAATCCCTCGCTTGCAAGTCTATCAGCTTTTTTAGCAGCTTGCCCTAAACCTTTCTCTCTTAAAATTTGTGTTGCTTTTTCTATGTCGCCACCAGCTTCAGTCAAAGCTTTTTTACAATCCATCATTCCTGCGCCAGTCATTTCGCGCAATTCTTTTACTCTAGCAGCTGAAATTTCCATTATTCCTCCTCTTTTTCTTCTGTTTCAAAATCTTCCTCACTAAGCTCATCTTCTTGTAAAGCTTCCTCTACAATAGCATCTTTCTCTTCTTGTGAAACTGCTTCATCTTCAACTATCTCATCTTGCTCTCTTAACTCTTTACCCTCAATGATTGCATCGCTCATCTCTTTACAAAAAAGTTGGATTGATCTAATAGCATCATCATTTCCAGGGATTGGATAATCAACCACATCAGGATCACAGTTAGTATCAAGTGGAGCTACAACAGGTAATTTTAATCTATTAGCTTCTTGTACTGCGATTTTCTCTTTAACTGTATCAATTACAAAAATCATATCAGGGATAGTTTTCATATCTCTAAGGCCGCCTAAATAATCAAGCAATTTCTCTTTTTTTCTTCTTAACATTAAAGCTTCTTTTTTTGTTAAAAGGTTGATTGACTCATCCTCTTCCATAGCTTCAATAACTTCTAATTTTCTAATTGATTGCTTGATGGTTTGGAAGTTTGTAAGCATTCCACCCAACCATCTATGATTAACATAAGGCATGCCGCACTTTTGTGCATACTCTTTAATGGCTTGACTGGCTTGTTTTTTTGTTCCTACAAACAAAATTACTTTGCCATCTTTTGCCGCGTCTCTTACTATATTATATGTATAGCGAAAATATCTAAGAGTTTTTTGTAAATCTATGATATAGATATTTTTTCTCTCACCAAAGATAAATTTTTTCATCTTTGGATTCCATCTTCTTGTTTGATGCCCAAAATGCACACCACACTCTAACAAATCTTTCATGGTAACCATGCTTTCTCCTTATGGGACTTTGCCCGAAATTTTAGGTTTAACCTCCACACCCCTTAACAACAGCGTTGCAACCTACTCAAGGATTGGTGTGTGTGAGATGAGGGCAGATTCTACTAAAAACTTGTTTAAGATTCGCTTTTGCTAAGCTGGGCACTATTTCTTGTTTTGATTAACCATGAGATAAATTTTAGAAAATCTCTTGCTTTTTTACTATTAAGACTAGAAGGTTTTAACTCTATATTGCATAAATTTTTTGCTAAATGAGGATTAGAAAAAGCTGATACTCCAAACTTTTGAGCTCTCTCTAAAATTTCCCTATAAAGCTCATCACTTAAAACTTCATCCACATGGGCTTTATAGATACTATATGGACTCTTTTCCATCTAAATCCCTTAACATTATGATCCCAGCTTGCCTTCCGCAAACTCTTTTTTCCCTATATGAAAAGTACTCTTCATGGCAACAAGTGCAAATTTTACTTGAGTAAATTTGAGAAATAGAGTGCTCTTTTAACTTCTTAACTACTAACTCATCTAAACTTAGATTTTTCCCTTTTACAAAACTAGGAAATCTATCTTTTGACTCTCTTAAAGCTTCTCCATCAACCTCATAACAACAACCTCTAATGCTAGGCCCTAGCCAAACTCTTATACTCTTACTTTTTGCGCCAAATTCATCTTTTAGTTTTTTAATTGACTTTTCAACAATCCCTTCAAAAACCCCAACTCTTCCTGCATGAACAGCTCCAATAACTCCCGCCTTAGGCTCATAAAACAGCAAAGGAATACAATCAGCCACTAAAACTAAAAGGGCTAAATCTTTTTTTGTACTGAATATCCCATCGCAGTTTAACACCCTCTCCTCTTCAAAAACAGTTTTTAAATTGCTGCTATGAGACTGCTGCATATCTGCAACACTCTTGATGCCTAATTTATTAAAAATATGCTCTCTGTTTTCTTCAACCACCCTAGCTTCATCTCCAACATGAAAGGCTAAATTATTCCCCTCATACTCACCCTTACTAAAGCCACCTATTTTAGTACTAAAATGAACTAATAAAGATGCGTCCATTTATCTATCTCATCCCAAGATGGATCTTTTTTAAAGTTTTTCAAAATATGAAAGAGGGATCTTACTATCATGTCGCTTTCAATGTTTACTCTTCTTTTTAACTTATACTCTTTAAAAAGTGTCTCCTCTAAAGTATGAGGAATCAGTGTAAGTCTAATTGATTCACTTAAAACTGAGTTTATAGTAAGACTAACCCCATCAATTGCCACACTCCCCTTTGGGATCATTAATGCTCTTAACTCTTTTGGAACCTTAATGAGCATATTGATTGAAGGGCCATCTTTACTTATATCTACAACCTCTCCTATCCCATCAACATGCCCTTGAACAAAGTGTCCATCAAGTCTATCACTTGCCCTCATAGCTGGCTCAATATGGACTAATCCACTTAAATTTTCATGCGCTATCATGGATTTTGTCTCATTTGAGAGTTTTAAACTAAAGGTATTCTCTCCTAGCTCAAAAACAGTTAAACAAACCCCATTTACAGCTACACTATCCCCAATATTTGGACGATAAGAGGCTTTTATCTTTAAACTGTCATTAATGAAGCTCTCAACACTAGCTTTCTCTCTTATTAAACCTGTAAACATACAATCTCTTTTTTATTTTATTATACCAAAGCTGTGCTATAATCAGCCCTTACACTCTTTCAAGGTTTTAAAAATATGAATTATGAAATCATCGTTGTTGGTGGCGGACACGCTGGCATTGAAGCTGCCCTAGCAAGTGCAAGAATGGGTAAAAAAACCCTACTTATTACTATATTGGTTGAAAAGATTGGAGCTGCAAGCTGTAATCCTGCCATTGGCGGTTTAGCAAAGGGGCATTTAGTAAAAGAGGTTGACGCTCTTGGTGGGGAGATAGCGCTAGCTACTGATAAAACTGGTATCCAATTTAGAATATTAAATGAATCAAAAGGGCCAGCAGTTAGAGGCTCAAGAGCTCAAATAGATATGGATAGATACCCAATATATATGAGAAATGTCATCTTAAACACTCCAAACTTAGATGTAGCGCAAGAGATAGCAGAGTCACTAATAGTAGAAGAAGATGAAGTAAAAGGGGTTATAACACACATTAAAAACCACTATTACGCCCCAAAAGTCATCCTTACTGTTGGAACTTTTTTAGATGGCTTAATCCACATTGGAGAAGAGAAACAAAAAGCTGGAAGAGCTGGAGAGTTTGCCTCTTTAGGGCTTTCAAAATCTTTAAAAGAGCTTGGTTTTAATATGGGAAGATTAAAAACTGGAACTTGCTCTAGAATTGATGCAAAAAGTATTGATTTTTCTGTTTTAGATATTCAACCAGGAGATGAAAACCCACAACCTTTTAGTTTTAGAACCAATAAAGATGAGTTTTATCCTGTACAAATCCCCTGTTATGCTACATATACAAATGAAATGACTCATAAAATCATTGAGAGTAATTTTCATAGAGCTCCAATGTTTACAGGGCAGATAGAAGGACTTGGTCCTAGATATTGTCCTAGTATTGAAGATAAAATAAATCGCTTTAGAGATAAAGATAGGCATCATCTTTTTGTAGAACCCCAAACTCTTGATGCAACAGAGTACTATATAAGTGGTTTTGCCTCATCGCTTCCAACTGATACGCAGTTTGAAATGTTAAGGTCGATGAAGGGGTTTGAAAATGCAAAAATAGTTAGATATGGATATGCAATTGAGTATGACTATATGGACCCAACTGAGTTAAAGCATACACTTGAGACTAAAAAAATCAAAGGCCTCTACTGCGCAGGGCAAATAAATGGAACAACAGGCTATGAAGAAGCAGCTGCTTTAGGACTTATGGCTGCAATTAATGCTGTGCATTCATTAGAGGGTAAAGAGCCTTTTATCTTAAGAAGAGATGAAGCTTACATAGGCGTAATGATAGATGATTTAGTTACAAAAGGTACAAAAGAACCATATAGAATGTTTACCTCAAGAGCTGAATTTAGGCTCTTACTAAGAGAAGATAATGCCATTTTAAGACTTGCAAAGTATGGATATGAGCTTGGACTTTTAGATGAAGATAGTTTCAAAAAAGCTCAAAAAATCATAGATGAGACTAAAGAGGGTTTAGAGTATCTTGAAACAACCTTTACCTCTCCATCAAAAGAGAATAGTGCTATCTTAGCAGCTTTAAATGAAGAGCCTGCGAAAGATTATATGCCTTTGCAAAAGATAGTTGCTAGAAAAACTTTTTCACTTAAGAAGTTAAAATCACTCCTGCCTAAAGAGTACTCTAAAGAAGCATTAGAGCAAATCTTAATAGAAGCTAAATATAAAAACTACATTCAAAAACAGATGCTACAGATAGAAGATATGGAAAATATGTTAAAAATAAAAATTCCAGAAGGATTTGATTTCCAAAAAATTAGTGGACTTAGTAATGAAGTAAAAGAGAAGTTAAAAAAGTTTTCGCCCCCTACTTTGTTTGCCGCAAGTCAAATAAGTGGCATAACTCCAGCAGCTATAGACATTTTGCATATTTATATAAAGCTTAATTCTAAAAACTAATTTCTAAAAACGAATAAATAGAGAAATTTTGACATTTTTTAGCCACTTTATTTTTGTACCCTTTGCTTTTAGAGCTATTTTTAGGGATTTAAAAAGGGATTTTAGTCTATTTTTGCAGTAGTCATAAATGAATGAAACTTTAATCCTGCTTTAGATAAAATAGTTGAAACTTAATTACTATGAAAGGAAGCTTAATGGCTGTTGAGCAAAACAGACGGGATTTTCTTGGCATGGCTTTTGGCGGTGTTGCTGCTGTGGGCGGTGTCTTCGCACTTGGTGCCATGAAACAAACATGGGATCCACTACCAAGTGTTCAAGCGGCGGGATTTACTACCGTTGATCTCTCTCCGATGAAACCTGGTGAGTTTCGCACCATCGAATGGAGAAAGAAACCAATTTTCATTTTGAAAAAAGATTCAAATATGGAAAAAAATGGAAATAGAGATGTTGTGGTAGATGGGAGTGAATACACAGTTGTTATTGGACTATGTACGCATTTAGGTTGTATTCCTGCATGGAAACCAAATGAGCAAAAGTTTCACTGTGCCTGTCACGGTGGAGATTTTGATGTAAGCGGGGTTAATACTTTTGGCCCACCCCCTAGACCTATGGATATACCTCCATTTAAAATTGAAGGTAGCAAGTTAGTACTTGGGGAAGAAGGCCCTGAGTATGACAAACTTGTTGGCAATGCTTAGTAAAGGAGATAGGTGATGGCGCAAATTAAAAAAGCTAATGGGCTTGTCGACTGGCTAGACCAAAGATTGGCTGTTCGCTCTTTAACAAGAGTTTTAATGACTGAATATTGGATCCCTAAGAATATCAATTTTCTTTGGGCTATGGGCGTTGTACTTTCTGTACTTTTTACACTCCTAGTTGTCTCTGGAATCTTTCTTTTGATGTATTATAAACCAGATGTAAACTATGCATTTGATAGCGTAAACTATACTATCATGCAAGAAGTAGCATATGGTTGGCTTTGGAGACACATGCATGGAGTTGCGGCTTCTGCGGTTTTTTTAGTCATCTACATACATATGTTTACAGGAATTTACTACGGTTCTTATAAAAAAGGTAGGGAGATGATTTGGATAAGTGGTATGCTCCTTTTTGTTCTTTTTTCAGCAGAAGCATTTAGTGGCTATATGCTACCTTGGGGACAGATGAGCTACTGGGCTGCACAAGTTATCACAAACCTTTTTGGTGGTATCCCAATAATTGGAGATGCGCTTGTTGTATGGATTAGAGGAGATTTTGCTGTTGCTGATCCTACACTAACAAGATTTTTCATGCTGCATGTTTTACTCTTACCATTAATTATTATGCTTGTGATTGTTATTCACTTTTATAGCTTAAGAATTCCTCATGTCAATAATGAGACTGGTGAAGAGATTGATTATGACATTGAGGCTGAAAAATATAAGGCTGGAGATAAAAAAGAGTCAAAAGTAATTCCATTTTGGCCAGTATTTTTATCAAAAGACTTTTTTGTAGTATCAATATTTATGGTATTTCTCTTTTATCTAATCTGTTTTCACTACAGCTTTGCAATTGATCCAATTAACTTTGAGCCTGCAAATCCATTAAAAACACCTGATCATATCTATCCTGAGTGGTATTTTCTTTGGAGTTATGAAGTTCTTAGAGGGTTTTTCTTTGATGTTGGCCCTATAGCTGCTGCTGATATTGGTTTAATGGCATTTGGATTTGCAAATGTTGCATTTTTCCTACTTCCATTTTTAGATAGAAGCGATGTTGTAGCTCCTGCAAAAGAGCGCAAAAAGTTTAACTTATGGTTTTGGATATTAATAGCAGACATGATTGTTCTTACAATTTATGGAAAACTACCTCCAACAGGCGCGAATGCTTGGGTTGGCTTCTTTGCTGCCATGGTATTTATCGGACTTTTTATATCTTTACCAATTATTACAAAAGGTGAAACTAAAGGAGGTGCAAGATGAGAGAGTTAAAAATCTTAAGTCTTGTTGTAGCTATTACAGCAGTGCTTTACTGGGGAATTGAGCCTTTTGCTCATAGTCAAATGAATCCCGCAGTTGCCCCTGCTGATTTTGCCTTTGAAGATTTAGAGGCAAACAATAAAGTAGGAGATGCTGCGGCTGGAGCTGAAACTTTTATGATGGCTGGATGTATCGCGTGTCATGGAGTTGAATCTCAAGGTATGGATTCACCAATGGATAATGAGACTGCATCACTCTCTTTTGGTGTTGTATCTCCTGATTTAGGAAGCGCAGCGTACCTTTATGATAGAAATTTTTTAGCTATGCTAATAAAAGATCCGACTCGTGCTTTAAAGGTTGAGCATAAGTTTAATGATGAAAATCCTCATCCAATGAGTGCTTTTTATGGACTTGGCGGAGATATAGATCAAGAAGTAGCAGATATTATCGCTTATCTTGAAACAATTGCACCAAGTAAAATGAGCAACAAAGAGGTTTTTGAAGATGCTTGTTTAAGATGTCATGATATGAAGTATGACAAGCTATATATGCCTACTCAAGCAGAGCCATTAACTGAGTATATGGGAACTTTACCTCCTGATCTTTCTATAATCATTAGGGCTAAAGGACACAATTATTTAACTACTTTTATAAATAATCCTCAAAAGCACTTAGAAGGCACTGCAATGCCTAGAGTTGGCCTCAAAAAAGATGTTCAGGAGCAAGTAATCTCCTACTTAGAAGAGATTGGTGATAGCAAAAAAGATGAAAGAACTAAAGTTGGTATTTATATCATAGGGTTTTTCATCATCTTAAGCGTATTTGCTTATCTATGGAAAAGAAAAATCTGGAAAGATTTATAATCTCTTACCCTAGGAGAAATTTCTCCTAGGGTATTTATCTTGCTTTAAAAACCCAACCTGTATTTATAAAACAATAGACTTTAAAAAATTGTAGTAGTTTGAATTAGTTTAAAGTTAGCTCTACTCTTCGTAAGCGCCAACAGAAGTTATCTTTTTATATCTTTTTTCTAAAAGTGTATTTAAATCACTATCTTCTAGCTCATTTAAGCTATCTATCACATACTTTCCTAAAGCTTTTACAGCTCCCTCTTTATCTCTATGTCCACCAATGATTGGCTCATCAATTACACTATCTATTAAATTAAATGACTTTAAATCATCAGCTGTAATTCTCATAGCTTTTGTAGCACTCTCTTGTTTGGTTGGATCATTCCATAAAATGGCAGCACACCCCTCAGGAGAGATTACTGAGAAAACTGAGTATCTCATCATGGCAAACCTATCAGCAACACCAATGGCTAGCGCGCCTCCACTTCCACCCTCTCCAATGACAACAGCAACACTTCTAGTCTTAAGAGCACTAAGCTCAAATAAGTTTCTAGCTATCGCCTCACTCTGTCCTCTCTCCTCAGCTCCAATCCCTGGATATGCTCCTGGAGTGTCGATTAGAAAAAGAATTGGGATTTCAAACTTTTCAGCAAGTTTTGCCACTCTTAAAGCTTTTCTATACCCTTCAGGATTTGGCATCCCAAAGTTTCTTTTTAACTTATTTTTAGTTCCTCTACCTTTTTGCTCAGCTATTACAATGATTTTTTTATCTTGCAAATATCCAAAATAGCAGACTATGGCTCCATCATCTTTAAAAGCCCTATCCCCATGTATCTCATAATAGTTACTTAAAAGCATTCTAATATAATCAAGCGCATACGGCCTATCTGGATGACGAGCTAATTGGAGTTTTTGATAATCATTTAAATTTTTATAGGTTCTAGAAACCTCTTTTTCTAAATTTTTTTGCAATATTTCAACAGCATGTGAATCCTCTTTTATTCTTGCTAGTGCAATCTCTTCATCTATCTGTTTAATATTGTTTTCAAAGTCCAAGTAAGCTGCCATTTTTATGCCTTTAAATCCGTTTAAAAATTATAGATCCATTAGTTCCACCAAAACCAAAAGAGTTGCTCATTATTAAATTTAGCTTTTTATCTCGTGCGAAATTGGGCACATAATCTAAATCACACTCTGGATCTGGTGTTGTATAGTTAATAGTTGGTGGAATTACTCCATCTCTCATAGCCATTAATGATATTACAGCTTCAATTGCTCCTGCTGCACCAAGGCAGTGTCCAACTTGTCCTTTAGTTGAGCTAATTAAAGGAATTTTATCGCCAAAGGCAAGTTTTACTGCAATGGTTTCATTTTTATCATTAACTGGGGTTGAAGTTCCATGAGCATTTATATAATCAACACTATCTACTTTTGCCATATTAAGTGCTGCTCTCATTGCTCTAAGAGGGCCTTCTTGTGTAGGCGCAGTTATATGAAAAGCATCTGCACTCTCTCCAAAACCAATAATTTCAGCATATATATTAGCTCCTCTTTTTACAGCGTCTTCATAATCTTCTAGCACAAGCGCTGCTGCTCCCTCTCCCATAACAAAGCCATCTCTATCTTTGTCAAATGGCCTAGAAGCACTTTTTGGATCATCATTTCTAGTTGAAAGAGCTTTCATTGCAGCAAATCCACCAACACCTACACCGCAAATCGTGGATTCAGAGCCAATTGCTAACATTTTATCAGCTGAGCCTACCATGATTGTTTTAGCAGCTTCAATGATGGCATGAGTACTTGCCGCGCACGCAGTCACTGAGGATATATTTGGTCCATAAAGTTTATATTCAATTGATACCATTCCCCCAAGCATATTGATTAAGGCTGAGGGGATAAAAAATGGGGATATCCTTCTAGGGCCTCTTTCATTTAAGATAATTGAATTTCTCTCAATAGCTGGCAACCCGCCAATACCAGAGGCTGAACTAACTCCAAATCTCTCATGATTAAAACTATCAAACCCCGCATCGCCAATAGCTTCTTTGGCAGCATGTAAGCCAAGGTGAATAAATCTATCTGCTTTTTTTATCTCTTTTCCATCCATTATTAAAGATGGATCAAAGCCCTCAATCTCTCCAGCTATAGTTACAGAGTGGCCAGTTGTATCAAATGATGAAATGCTTTTAATGCCACACTCTCCTTTAATGATAGCCTTAAAAGAACTCTCCTTATCCAAACCGACACTATTAATCATGCCAATTCCTGTAACAACAACGCGTCTCAATTTATCTCTCCTTAGTTTAATAAAGAATGTTAGAAGTGCCCGCAAAGGCGGGCTTATTATGGATTATTTATTATCTTGAATGTATTTAATAGCATCGCCAACAGTAATAATCTTTTCAGCGTCGCTATCAGGTATCTCAATATCGAATTTTTCTTCAAGCGCCATAACTAACTCTACAACATCTAATGAATCAGCTCCTAAATCTTCAACAAATTTTGCTTCTTCTTTCACTTCGTCAGGATTGACGTTTAATTGCTCTACGACGACTTCTTTTACCTCGTCAAGTAATGCCATGGGAAACTCCTTAAAAAATTTTGTATAATTCTATCAAAAAAAACTTAAAACCTAAAATGTAGCCTTTTGTAAAAACTTTTATTCTTACATGTATAGTCCACCATTAACTTTTAAAACTTCTCCAGTAATGTAAGAAGAATCATCACTTAGTAAAAAAGCAACAGCTCTAGCTATATCTTTTGGGTCTCCAAAACGCTTAAGCGGTATGTTTGATACATAGCTCTCTTTTATCTCTTCACTTAGTTTATCTGTCATATCTGTTGCAATAAAGCCTGGAGTAACGCAGTTAAATCTAACTCCTCTTGCAGCTCCCTCTTTTGCAAAACTTTTTGTCATCGCAATCATTCCACCTTTTGAAGCAGCGTAGTTTACCTGTCCAGCATTTCCACTCTCGCCAACAATGGAGGCGATATTTACAATTGAGCCAACTCTTTTTTTACTCATAGCCTTTAAAGCTTCTCTTGAGCCAATAAAAGCAGAGGTTAAATTAGCATCAACCACAGAGGTAAAATCCTCTTTTTTCATTCTAATAGCCAGTTTATCATTGGTGATTCCAGCATTATTTACAAGATAGCTAATCTCTCCATCAGAATTTACTATAGTTTTAATAGCCTCTACAAAAGCATCTTCATCTGTAGCATCAAACCCAATGACTGCGGCTTTTCCGCCCTCTTGTTCTATCTCTTTTTTTAAGCTATCAGCTAACTTGGGATTAGATCTATAATTTATCCATACCTTTAATCCCTCTTTTGCAAGCTCTTTTGAAATTGCAGCACCAATCCCTTTGCTTGCCCCTGTTATTAGTACATTTTTACCGCTAAAATTCATATTTCTCCTTAAATAAGTGGTTCATCCATCTCTTTTGGAATATCTAATTCCATAAGTTTTAAAACTGTTGGGGCAATATTACTAAGCCCTCCGCTTTTTACCTCTTTAACTTTTGGAGACAAAATAAAGCAAAAAACATCAAAAAGGGTATGGTTAGTTAGCCTCTCTCCATTTTCACTCTTCATAGCCTCACAATTTCCATGATCACTTGTAATTATTAAATTATACTCTTCCTCTTTAGCAACCTCTAAAATCTCCCCTAAAGCTTCATCCACACTCTCAACCGCTTTTATGGCAGCTTCAAAATTTCCTGTATGTCCAACCATATCTCCATTTGCAAAATTTACTATTATAAAATCATACCCATCTCTCATGGCTTTGCAAGTAGCTTCACAAACTGGTTTTGCACTCATTTGAGGCAAAGCGTCATAAGTTACAACTTTAGGGCTTGGTATTAAAACTCTAGTCTCATTAAAAACAGGTGTTTCAACCCCACCATTTAAAAAGAATGTCACATGAGCATACTTTTCAGTTTCTGCTGTATGAAACTGTTTAAGTCCTGCTTCTGAAATCACTTCAGATAAGGTTGGTTTTGGTGGATTTGATTCAAAAAGAATTGGATATGAAAATGTATCATCATATTTTGTCATAGTTAAGATTTTTAAATTTAAACTAACTGTTTTAAAATGATTAAACTCTTTATCCCCTAAAGCGCTCACTATCTCTCTCATTCTATCGTTTCTAAAATTGATAAAGATGATCCCATCTCCATCTTTTATCCCATCATAATTTCCAAAAGCAACTGGTTCAATAAACTCATCACTAATTCCCTCTTTATACATTTCATCTATATAAGATATTGGGGTTTTTAAAGTTTTATTTTTAACATTTACTAAAACATCATATGCGCTTTTAACTCTCTCCCATCTTTTATCTCTATCCATCGCATAAAACCTACCGCTAATGGTTGAAATCTCCCCTAATTTTGCCTCATTTAACTTTTTGATAAACTCTTTGCTTGAAAATGGGCTCACATCTCTACCATCAGTTATTGGGTGCATGAAGAGCTCTTTTTTAAAGCTTTTTACAATGGAAGAGATTTTAATGAAATGATCAATATGGGAGTGTATTCCACCATCACTAAGTAGCCCTATGATATGAACTCTGCTAGTTTTATTTAAAAAATTTAATAATTTTTCATCTTTTTCTAAAGTTCCTTTATCACAAGCTTTTGAAATTTTTATCAAGTTTTGGTACAAAACTCTTCCAGATCCTATAGTCATATGTCCAACTTCACTATTTCCCATCTGCCCCTCTGGAAGCCCAACAGCTAGGCCACTAGTTTTTATTAAAGAGTGTGGAGTATTTTGAAAAAGATAATCATAAGTTGGCTTTGAAGCAGCGGCAAAAGCGTTAAATTCTTCATCTGGATTATGTCCAATTCCATCAGTAATCACTAATAATGTTTTTTTAAATTTATTCATATTTAATCTTTTTTCTTTCAGGATTTAAGTAAGATTATACTAAACTAATACTTTTAAAAAGCCAAATTGTGCATAAATAGGAATTAAATGTTTTACTGGATTAGCCAATACTTTTCAATCAACCTGCTTCAATATATAACAGTTCGTGCCAGTCTTGGATTTTTTTTAGCCTTTGTATTTACCGTTGGAATACTTCCATATTTTATAAAATGGGCAAAGCGCAAAAAGGCAAATCAACCAATCTACACTCTAGCGCCCAAAACTCACCAAAACAAAAACAATACCCCAACTATGGGTGGACTGTTTTTCCTAACTACTGCACTTTTAGCCATTTTTATCTGCGCAAGACTTGATAATGTATATGTTTTAATCTCCATACTTTGCATAGTTGGTTTTGGAGTAGTTGGCATAAAAGATGATCTTTCAAAGATAAATTTTAAATCAAACACAAAAGGTTTATCTGCCAAAGCTAAAGCATTTGCCCTAACAGTAGTTGGACTCATAATATCAAGTTTAACTCTTTACTATTCAGGAGTTGGAAGTGAGCTTTATGTTCCATTTTATAAATTCCCACTATTTAATTTAGGATATTTTTCCATCTTTTTTTGGACTTTAGTGCTTTTAGCCTCATCAAATGCTGTTAATTTAACTGATGGTTTAGATGGCTTAGCTACTGTTCCCTCCATATTTTCACTTCTTACTTTAGGAATTTTCATCTACTTAAGTGGGCACGCAGTTTTAAGTGCGTATCTTCTTTTACCAAAAATCATGGGGACAGGTGAGGTTGTCATAGTAGCTGCAAGCTTAATTGGTTCACTAATGGGATTTTTATGGTACAACTGTTACCCAGCAGAGGTTTTTATGGGAGATACAGGAAGTCTTAGCGTTGGAGCTATCATTGGGTATATGGCAATAATTTCTAAAAATGAACTACTACTATTTTTAATTGGTTTTGTGTTTGTGCTTGAAACTCTCTCAGTAATTCTTCAAGTAGGAAGTTTTAAAACTAGAAAAAAAAGAATCTTTTTAATGGCTCCCATTCATCACCACTTTGAGATAAAAGGATGGGCTGAAAATAAGATAATAGTTAGGTTTTGGATTATAGCCTTACTTAGCAACCTAATAGCTCTAACAGCCCTAAAGATAAGATGAGAAGATCTCTTTTTGGGTACGGTGTTACCACTAAAGCTCTTGCTAGTTTTGGCAATTGGGATATTTATGATGATAGTTTTACTAAAAAATCAAATGATGTTTTTGGAAATAAACTTCTTCCCCCGCATGAATTTAATCCAAGTAAAAGCTCTTTAGAGATACCAAGCCCAGGCTTTCCGCCAAATCATCACTTAATTAAAAGTGCTTTAAATTTACAAAGCGAATATGACTATTTTGCAAACCAATCACCTTGCACCATCTGGGTTAGTGGGACAAATGGAAAAACAACTACTACCCAAATGATAACCTCTTTGCTAAATGAGCAAGGCGCAGTAAGTGGGGGCAATATAGGCACTCCCCTAGCAAGCTTAAATCCACTAGTTCCTATTTGGGTACTTGAGACAAGTTCATTTACCATGCACTATACAAACATTGCAAAACCAGATATTTATGTTTTGCTACCTCTTAGGGAAGATCATATAAATTGGCATGGAAGTTTAAGTGCATATATAGATGCAAAATTAAAACCTCTTTCAATGATGAGTCGTGGAAGTGTGGCCATCATCCCAAAAGAGTATGAAAGCGTGCCTACTAAAGCTCATTTAATCACTTATGAAGATAGTAAAGATTTGGCAAATTTTCTAAAAATTGATTTAAATAAAATTAAAATAAAAGAGCCATTTTTACTAAACTCCCTACTCTCTTTAACTGCTACTTATGTATTAAATGGGGAGTTAAACATAGATAAAATAAATAGTTTTGATGCAGGAGAGCATAAACTTCAAGAGCTTTTTGATAAAAAAGGGCGGATTTGGGTAAATGATAGCAAGGGTACAAATATAGATGCAACTATTGAGGCGTTAAAAAGGTATCAAGATAAAAAAATCCATATCATTTTAGGTGGGGACGATAAGGGCATCCCGCTTGATAGACTTTTTGAAAAACTAAAAGAGTTAAATGTTGAAGTTTATGCCATTGGCTCAAATGCCAATAAGTTAATGGAGTATAGTAAGCAGTTTTTTATTAGTGCAACTTACTGCGGCAAGTTAGAAAATGCGGTTTTAAAAATTGATAGTAAGCTTCAAGATGAAGAAGTAGCGCTTTTATCTCCAGCTGCTGCTAGCTTGGATCAATTTAAATCATACATGCAAAGAGGTGAAAGATTCATCAAAGCCGTTAACTCAATAAGCTCATATTAATCTTTTTAATGTATAATTCCTATCTTTATTTTATGGCTGGATAGCTCAGTCGGTAGAGCAGCAGACTGAAAATCTGCGTGTCGGCAGTTCGATTCTGCCTCCAGCCACCACTTAACTTCTTTTTTATCATTAGAATTTTTAAACCTTACAATAAAATGCTTTTTTATATTGACTCATATCAAACTATCCACCCTCTTTTTATGCAAAAATGACTCTAAGTTTAGATTTTTGCACCTTTTTGCACTTTAGCTTTTAAAAGCAAGAGAGTGTAAAAACTACTCTATGTATAAGCCATTATTATATTTTAGTTTATTTAATGTTGACTCTTTAAGTGAATTTAATTATTATTAGCTTTAGATAAAGCTCTTTACTTCATCTTTTAAGAGTTAATGAAGTAGTTATTAGTTTTACAAAGGAGGGTGGCAGAGAAATTAAACTTATGATAGCTTTAATCTATTTTAAAATTGAGTGTAGGGATATTTAAAAATTAAACTTTAGGGGGACAAAATGAAAAGGTTGCTTTTCAATCTATTTATATTATTTGGCGTGTTGGCTTATGCTAACAGTAGCTTTAGTGAGGCTAAAAGCGCTCACTCTAGCGGAGATTACTCCAAAGCTCTATCTTTGTATAAACAAGCGTGTGATGAGGGAGTAGCTGATGGATGTTTTGAGCTTGGCTCTTTACTTGAAAATGGCAAAGGTGTTTCAAAAGATTATGCCAAAGCTGCAAAGTACTATAAAAAAGCGTGTGATTTGGGTGACATAAGAGGCTGTAGCGAGCTTGGTTTTATGTACGAAGATGGACTTGGTGTTAAAAAAGATGGTGCGAGAGCTAGTGAGTATTTTGAAAAGATTTGCGATAAAGAGGGCGGAGTGAGGTGTTATAACCTTGGTTTTATCTATCATTATGGGCAAGGAGTTGATCAAAACCTATCAAAAGCTGTTAGGTTGTTTAAACAAGCTTGTAATTTAGGAGATAAATCAGGATGTTTTAATTTAGCAACTCTTTATGCCAAAGGAGATGGGGTAGAAAAAGACTCATCTAAAGCTGCACTTTATTTTGAAAAAGCTTGTGATTTAGGAGATGCAAAAGGGTGTAGTGAACTTGGAATTATGTATGAAAATGCATATGAGATAAATCAAGATTTTTTCAAAGCTGCTAAATTTTATGAGCAAGCTTGTGGATTTGGAGATAAATCTAGCTGCCATAGACTAGGCGCGCTTTATGAGGCAGGATTAGGGGTTGAGAAAGATTTAAAAAGGGCAGCTGAGCTTTACGAGC
>JAAYLJ010000071.1 GCA_012521935.1 Campylobacteraceae bacterium
TATAGCTTATGCGTTTGATTTAACTTCAGGTGCATCCATAATTTTAGTAGCATCTTTTTGTTTTTTTATATCTTTACTATTTACTAAATCTAGATCTTAATCTACTTCTAAAATATGTTCCTGTCTCGGCAATGATTACGCCAAGAAGTATCAATCCTGCTCCAAAAAGCTGCGCACTGCTTAAGATTTCATTTGCTATGTAGTACCCAGCCACACCCGCGCTAACTGGCTCAAGAGTAAAGATAATGGCAGTTTTTGCTGGAGTAGTGAAGCGTTGCATCGCTGTTTGTACAAAAAAGGCAAATATTGTTGCAAATAAAACTGTCACAATGATGGCTTCTAAAAATACCCCACTAAACTTATCTGGCATAACCTTTGCATCAAAAATTATCGCCCCAATTAGTGAAAAAATTGCAACTACTAAAAACTGTAGTACTACAAGCATATATATATTGCATCTTTTTGCATAATAAGCAGTAAATGAGATTTGAAAAGCAAACATAAAAGCACAAATCAGTGCGTAAAATTCACCATATCCAATGCTAAGTGAATCTTGAGCAGATAGTAAATATAGTCCTAAAGAGGCAAAAAGCGCTCCTGTTATTGAGTACAATGAAACTCTATTTTTAAAAAATAAAAATACTATGAAAGGTACTAATACAACATTTAATCCAGTTATAAAAGCTACGGTTGAGGAGTAAGTATGCGTTAGTGCAAAGGTTTGAAAAGCAAATCCTAAAAACAAAAACACCCCAAGGATAACTCCTCCTTGAATGGTGATTTTATCTATCTTTTTCCAATGCCTAATGGTAAAAAGTCCCATTAAGATAGTGGCAAACAAAAATCTCCAAAATAAAAATAGATACACAGGAGACTCTTCAACTGCTCTTTGGACTGGAAAAAATGTGAGTCCCCATGCAAGAGCTACTAAAACTAATGAAAAATCTGCCATATACTCTTTTAGTTTACTAGACACTTTAACCCTTACTGTTTCAAAAGCGTCATTGTAGCCAAAAAACAAACTTTATCATGTGCAAAGTAGTTTAATTTTATAAAATTTAAGATAGAATCAAAGTTTGAGATATAAAAATATATTATTTAAAGAGGATGCGATGGACCAACCTATCATATCAATGCAAGGAGTCCAAAAGTTTTTTGGTGATTTTCAAGCATTAAAATCGATTGATTTTAATGTTAAAAGAGGTGAGATAATTGTTATTTGTGGACCAAGTGGGAGTGGAAAATCTACACTTATTAGATGTATAAATAGACTTGAAGAGATCGATGATGGCACCATAATAGTCGATGGCAAAGATATTTATGATAAAAAGACAAATTTAAATGAATTAAGAGCTCAAACAGGCATGGTTTTTCAACATTTTAATCTTTTTCCTCATTTAAGTATTATTGAAAATATTATGATTGCCCAGCAAAAAGTTAAAAAAGCTTCAAAAAAAGATGCAATGGAGAGTGCATTAGCTCTTCTTACAAGAGTTGGCTTAGAGCATAAAGCAAGTGGATATCCAAATGAACTCTCTGGTGGGCAAAAACAGCGTGTTGCCATAGCAAGAACGCTTGCAATGAAGCCAAAAATCTTACTTTTTGATGAGCCTACAAGCGCGCTAGATCCTGAGATGATTGGCGGTGTTTTGGATGTTATGAGAGAGCTTGCAAAAGAGAATTTTACTATAGTTTGTGTAACGCATGAGATGGGTTTTGCTAAAGAGGTTAGCGATAAGATTGTATTTATGGATGAGGGGATGATAGTTGAAGAGAATGATCCTCAGGGCTTTTTTATTGCGCCAAAAACGCAAAGAGCAAAGAAGTTTTTACAAGAAGTTTTAGTTCATTAACTTAATAAGGAGTGTTTCATGAAAAAATTGTTGATACTTCTCGCATTTTTTGTGGGAATGAATTTAGTAGCTGATGATATAGAGCTTTGGAAAAAGTCAACTCTAAATCAAATCATTCAGCGTGGAGAGCTCATTGTAGGCTTAGAGCCTGGATATATGCCTTTTGAAATGAAAGACAAGAAGGGAAATATCATAGGATTTGATGTTGACATGGCAAATGAGATGGCAAAAGCGATGGGAGTGAAATTAACCCTAGTTCCAACTGCTTGGGATGGGATAATAGCTGGGTTACTAGCTGGAAAGTATGACATTATTATGTCTGGGATGACTATAACTCAAGAGAGAAACTTAAAAATCAATTTTGCTAACTCTTACATTAGCGTTGGGCAAACTCTTTTGATAGATAAAAAACATAGTGGTAAAACTTGGAGAGATTTAGACACTCCAGACCATACAATCGTAACTAAACTTGGTGTTACAGGTGAAATTGCTACTAGAAAAATGTTTAAAAAAGCAAACATTAGAACTTTTGAAACTGAGGCAGATGGAGCTCAGGAGCTTTTAAATGGAAAAGCTGATGCATTTGTTTATGATAAGCCATATAATGCAATTTTTATGTCTGAAAAAGGACAAGAAAGACTCATTCATCTTGATGAAGATTTAACTTATGAGCCTCTTGGTTGGGGAGTTAGAAAAGGAGATCCTGACTTTTTAAATTGGTTAAATAATTTTCTTATCCAAACAAAAGGTGATGGAAGATATGAAGCTATTTACAATAGATGGTTTGCCAATGATAGTTGGCTGAAAA
>JAAYLJ010000072.1 GCA_012521935.1 Campylobacteraceae bacterium
TCCACCATATCCAAAGTATTATTATGATGCTTTTATGAGTCTTTTACACGAGTGCAACAGTAGTGAAATAGGTGAAATATCTAAAAAATATAGCTATCTTTTTACCCTAGAGGGCGATAATGGAAAGATTATAGAAGAGAGTGTAAGGCTTGCTAAAAAAAGTTTAGAGCAATTTGAAAACTCAAGCAATAATATAAAAGAGTTTACAGGTAGTAATACAGTTGAATTAAATAACCTTCATGTTATAGAAGATACTCACCCAAACACAAAGGCTCTTTTAGCCATTTTTAACTCTTTTCAAAGTCAAATTTTAGAAGAATTGCACGCATCTTCAGAGACAATTTCCAAACTAAAAAGAGAGATTGAAATCTTAGAGGATGAGTCAAACATTGACTCACTTACCAAAGCTTACAATAAAAGAGCTTTAGTGCAAGATTTAAATGAAATTCTTACTTTTGGAACAAATAGAGATTTAGATATGCACATAGCTTTGCTTGATGCGGATAATTTTAAACATATAAATGAAAAATTTGGCCACATAGCTGGAGATAAAACTTTGATATATATTACAAAACTACTTCAAAATTCAGTTAGGCACGGTACTAAGATTTATAGATATACTGGTGAAAAGTTTGTTATTTTATTAAATAGAATGAAAATTGAAGATGCTAAAAAAAGTATTGAGAGGATTTTAAAAGAGGCTAGAGAAAGCAAGCTTTTTTATAAAGGAAACAATATAGGCTTAACTCTAAGCGCTGGAATTTCATCTCATAAAGAAAATGATGATTATGAATCATTGCTAGAAAGATCAAAACAAGCTCTTATTTTGGCTAAAAGTGAAGGCAAGGATTGCCTTAGGGAGTATTGATGGAAAATATTGCTTGGTTTGACATAATATCTCTTTCATTAGTAGTTTTGCTTGGAGTAAAGGGAATAGTAAATGGTTTTATGAAAGAACTATTTGGTTTAGTAGGACTTATTGGAGGGATATTTTTTGCTTCAAGATATGCAGAACATGCTGGACTTTGGGTAGATAAAAATCTCTACTCATTTGAGAATAAAGCTGCTCTTTTTTTTATTGGTTTTTTAGGATTACTTTTAATAATATGGCTAGGAGCCTTGCTTTTAGGACAAATAGTATCAAAACTTTTAAGCATGAGCGGACTTGGTTTTTTTGATAAAATCGCTGGGTTTTTCATAGGAAGTGCAAAAATTTTTCTTGTTTTTTCAGTTTTTTTTACTACTTTATCCAACATCTCTTTTGTTCAAGAGAAATTAAATACCCATTTAAAAGATAGTTTTATGTATCCTATATTCTTAGAACTTGGATTAAAGATTGTAAGTTTAGAGAGTGATCCTTTGGTCAATGAAGCCAAAAAAGCTATCTTATCTGAGGATTTAAGCAAGGAAGAAGTTATTGAGTAAAAGGAGGGGCTATGACGATAGAAAATATGGAGTATGATACTCTATTAGATAGATTTAAAGAGATCTTAAGATTAAATAACCTCAAGTTTACAAAACAAAGAGAGGTTGTTTTGCAAACACTTTACAATCACGACGAGCACTTTACCCCAGAAAACTTATATCTTCTCATTAAGGATAAATACCCATCTTTAAATGTTGGCATAGCAACCATATACAGGACTTTAAACTTGCTAGAAGAGTCAGACATGGTTACTTCCATTACTTTTGGAGCGCAGGGGAAAAGATTTGAGTTAGCAAATAAACCTCATCATGATCACATGATATGCAGATCCTGTGGAAGCATTATAGAATTTGAAGATGAGATAATTGAAAAAAGGCAGATTGAAATAGCCAAAGAGCATGGTTTTAAGCTAACAAACCATCTGCTTCAACTATATGGAATATGTAAAAAATGCAGTAGCGCGAAAAATCAATACAAAAAGGAAATAAGAAGTAATGTTTGAAAATGTGCTTGAACGCCAAAGAATAGAGAAGGCTGATGCCTTAAGGGAGATTGGAGTAAATCCATACCCTCACTCAATCAAAAAAGATACAACAACAAAAGAGTTTTTTGAATTTTTTAATTATGTTCATGTTTTAGAAGAAAAAAGAGATAGTGAAAAAGAGGCAACCGTAGCTGGGAGAATAAAATTTTTAAGGCATATGGGAAAAGCTACTTTTGCAAAGATTGAAGATGAGTTTGGACTTTTACAAATCTATTTTAGTGGCGATGCTCTTGGAAAAGAGTGGTTTGAGAATGTCAAAAAAAATATTGAAGTTGGTGATATTATCTGCGTAAAAGGCTTCCCTTTCATCACTAAAACAGGAGAGTTATCTTTAAATGTAAAAGAGTTATCTTTAACTACAAAATCAATCGTTCCTTTACCTGAAAAATTTCATGGCCTTCAAGATAAAGAGTTAAGATATAGACATAGATACCTTGATATGATTATGAATCCAGAGATAAAAGATGATTTTAAACTAAGATCAAAGGTAGTATCAATAATTAGAAGATTTTTTGAAGATAGAGGCTTTTTAGAGGTAGAAACTCCAATGCTTCATCCAATTGCTGGTGGGGCAAATGCTAGGCCTTTTGTTACTTATCATAATGCTCTAGGAATTGATAGATACCTAAGAATTGCGCCAGAGCTATATTTAAAAAGGCTTGTTGTAGGTGGCTTTGAATCGGTTTTTGAAATAAATAGAAACTTTAGAAATGAAGGGATGGATCATACTCATAATCCAGAATTTACTATGCTTGAGTACTACTGGGCATATCATACTTATGAAGATTTAATGAATTTAACTCAAGATCTTTTTAATGCCCTACTAGAGCAGCTTTATCTTCCTAAAACCATTCCTTTTGGAAATCATGAGATAGATTTTTCTAAACCATTTGCAAGAATTAAATATAAAGATGCGCTGATTCAAATTGGTAAGATAGCGCCAAGTATTTTAAATGATAAAGAAGAGATTATTAAAAAACTAGAGTGTGATGGGTTTAAAGTAAATGAGAACTTATCTTTAGGACATCTACACGCGGAACTTTTTGACGCATATGTTGAAGAAAGACTTATTAATCCAACTTTTGTTACTCATTTTCCAATTGAAATTAGCCCACTCTCAAGAAGAAGTGATGAGGATAATAGCGTAGCTGAGAGGTTTGAGCTTTTTATCGCTGGAAGGGAGATTTCAAATGGCTTTAATGAGTTAAATGATCCAATAGATCAGTACAATAGATTTAACTCTCAACTAGAAGCCAAAGATGCTGGAGATGAAGAGGCACATGAAATGGATAGCGATTTTGTAAGAGCTCTTGGTTATGGTTTGCCTCCAACTGCTGGGCAGGGACTTGGGATAGATAGATTAGTGATGATACTCTCAAATAAACACTCAATAAGAGATGTTATCTTATTCCCTGCAATGAGGCCGCTAAAAAAAGAAAATACACAAGAAGGAACAAAAAAATGACACCATTAGAGTCTATGGATCCAACTGTTTATGAAATTATCCAAAAAGAGCTTCAAAGACAAACAGATCACTTAGAGATGATAGCTAGTGAAAATTTTACTTACCCATCAGTCATGCAAGCTATGGGTAGTATTTTTACAAATAAATATGCTGAGGGGTATCCTGGAAAAAGATACTATGGAGGGTGTGAATTTGCTGATGAGGTTGAAAATCTAGCGATTAAAAGAGCTTGTGAGCTTTTTGATTGTAAATTTGCAAATGTTCAACCCAATTCTGGCTCCCAAGCAAATCAAGGTGTCTATAATGCTTTACTTAA
>JAAYLJ010000073.1 GCA_012521935.1 Campylobacteraceae bacterium
CTCATCTTCCCTCCAAGGTTAAGCAGTTAGTTTAGTTTGGACACTCTAGGAAGTTAAAAAGTATGTTTATCTTTAGTTAAAATTTCAAAGCTTCACTTTTTTTATTGTATTAATTATTTATCAAACTTTATTATACAGTATATGTCTATATCATCAAATTTTTAATCAGCTAATCAAGATTTTAAAGTTATAATTTTAAAATTTTCAAGGAGAGAATATGCTAAGTGAGTACAAAGATTTAATCCCAAAAATTAAAGCAGAAAATGTGCGTTTTGCAGCGATTTTTGAGAAACATGCACAACTTGATGAGGCGATAGAAAGCGCAGAATCAAGAAAAGAACACTTAGACAGAGTTCAAATTGATAGTATGAAAAAAGAGAAATTAAAGTTAAAAGATGAAGCTTATGAGATAATTTTAACTTATAAGAAGGAAAATGGAATTTAACTTTAAAAGGCTCTAGACTAATCACTAAACTTAGTGATTAGTCCTCTACTTTTTCATATCGATGAATAAAAAATGAGATCTTTCGATAGCCTTTATCTTTAGATTTTTCTCTTTTGTGATCTCACACGCATCACCAAAATCAAGCTTAACCTCATCATTTAAAAGAGCCTTTCCCTCAATTTGCACAAAGTAAACTTGCCTACCCTCCTCTATCTCATAGTTAGCCACTTCTTCATTATCAAACTCACCAACATAGATATTTACATCTTGATATATCTTTATAGGGCTCTTTCCTTCATGGTTTGAAACAATGTTTAAAAGCCTATTTTTCCTCTCATCTTCTTTGTATCTATGTGAACCATAAAGTTTTGGCAGCCCTTTTTTTGGTGGGAAAATCCAAATTTGTAAAAGTCTTAAATCTACACTGCCTTCATTTTTTTCACTATGAAATATCCCATCTCCAGCGCTTAAGTACTGTACTTCGCCTCTTTTTAAACTCTCGCTATTACCCATTGAGTCTTTATGAGTGATCTCTCCATCAACTATGTATGAGATTATCTCCATGTTTTCATGCGGGTGCATTTCAAAGCCAGTTTGCGGTTTTACAATGTCATCATTTAAAACTCTAAGTACTCCAAAATGGACATTTGCAGGGTTTCTATACTCTGCAAAACTAAAATGAAAATAGCTTTTTAGCCATCCTAAATCTGATCTTCCCATATTCTTTTTTGGAAGTTTTTTAAGCATACTTCCTCCTTTTATGCTTAGCCTAACCAAGCACTACTGCAAGTTACCCTCCACTTCTATCTTTAGCTTTACCTCATCACCAACAGCGACAGCTCCAGCCTCTATGATTTGATTCCAAGTGATTCCAAAGTCACTTCTTTTTATCTTTCCCTCAAGCGAAAAGCCAGCTTTTGAAGCAAAAGCTCCACCATTTTCAAGGTTTAATTTTACATTTTTTGTTACACCTTTAATAGTCAAATCCCCATAAACTGCCTCTTGTTCTACTTTTGTTGCCTTAAATGTAATTTTTGGAAACTTTTGTGCGTCAAAAAAATCAGCAGACTTTAAATGCGCATCTCTTTTCTCAATGGAAGTATCAATGGAAGCTACCTCCACCTCAGCTTCTAGCGCTTTTAAAGCATTGTTTTTCTCATCATATTCAAATGTTCCAGAAAACTCATTGAACTTTCCTACGACATTTGAAACCATCATGTGTCTTACGCTAAAACCAACATTTGAATGAGCCACATCTACACTGTAAGTTCCTGCTAGCAGTGAACTAGCAACCAAGACTGATGAACTAAGCTTTTTCATCTTTTCTCCTTTTTTTCTTGATATATTTTATTTAATAAACTATGCAAAACTTTCAACTCTTCATCACTCAAAACAGATAGAAAATCTTTTAAATTTTTAGCATGTTTTGGAAAAACCTCTTGCATTATTTGGCTTGCATCTTTAGTGATTGACAAAATCGATACTCTGCTATCTTTTTTATCTTTTTTAGATACAACAAATCCATCTCGTACAAGGTTTCTAACCACTACTGTAATGTTTCCAGGGGTGCTCATGGTGAGCTTAGTAATGGAGCTAATATTTAAATCTCCCAAATGATAAAGTGCTTCTAAAACTTTAAACTGATTAAATGTAAGGTTGTGTCTTGATAAAAAACTATCTGTTTCATTGTTTATTATATTTGAAACTCTAAGTAGCCTCATGATAGTCTTCATTGACTTATCAGCTCTTTTTCCATATGTTTTTATATTCATATTAAATCCTTAAGAAAGATTATAGTACTAATTAGTACTATTGTCAAATGAGTGTATAAGTTTTGCCAAAATAGAGAAAATCTATATTTTTAATACGCCTTTTTTAACTCTATTTTTACAAAATTCAACTATTTTTCCATGAAACCTTGCATAAACTTCACACAAACTAATCTCTTTTCCATAAAGCTCATTCAAGCCTTTAGCGTCTCCAAGTCCCTCTTTTAGCCAGCTGGCTATCTCATCATAACACTCAAACTCATATCCAAAATGAGCTAAGAGTATTTGGGTGTATCTATCTACAACCATCTCCTCTTTTTTACAAGCGTAACAAAGAATGGAATCAGCGCTCTCTTTTCCTATCCCTTTTTGAGCCAAAAGCCACTCTCTATCAACTCTTTCTTGAAAGTTTTCAAAATCTCCAAACTCATTTAAAATCTCATTTGCTAACTTTATGAGTCTTAATGATTTTTGTCTAAAAAAACCTGAACTTTTTATAAGCTCACCTAAAAACAAAGGCTCTAAAGATGCTAATTTTTCTAAAGATAAAAGATCTCTTACCTTTAAATTCTCCAGCGACTCTTCTACTCTTTCCCATTTTGTTTGCTGAGTTAAAACTGCCCCAACAACTACTTCAAAACTCCCACTATTTGGCCACCAGTAAGGATCTCTTAAACTTGCATTTATATCTTGGTTTTTTAAAAATTCAAGCAGTTCAAAACTACAATTCATGCCATGCCTTTGTAGTAAAAACACTGTCTTTATCATAAATTTTTATCTTAAAAGCATCAATACACTCTTTTTCCTCAAGCTCAAAAACTACCATTTGAAAAATCTCTTTGCACTCTTTAGGTATCTCTAGTGGATATGAAATCCCTGTTAGTGCCCTTTTTAATGGGCTTTGAACTGCCATTCCCAAGACTCCATCTCTACATCCAGTAAGCCCTATGTCAGTTAAATATCCTGTTTTTTGATAAATTTGTAAATCATCTGTGCCAACATGAGTGTGAGTCCCTACAATGGCACTAACCTTGCCTTTTAAAAGATGTAAAAGCATCTGTTTTTCACTTGTTGCTTCTGCGTGAAAATCTATGAAAACTCCATCATTTGGCTCTAAATTCTCCAAAGCTTGCAAAATTTCTACAAAAACATTTTGACTTTGAGGCATTGCATAGTGTCCCATCAAATTTATGACTGCCAAAGTCCCTTTTTCACTCTTTAAATATCCAATACCACTCCCAGGAACTCCTAAAGGATAGTTAAGTGGCCTTAAAATAGGCATTTCATCCATGTACTCAATGATCTCTTTTTTATCCCATGAGTGGTTTCCGCCTGTTAGCAAATCTACTCCATTATTTAAAAGCTCTTTTGCATTTTTTCTATTTATGCCAAAACCATGGCTAACATTTTCACCGTTTGCTATGACAAAATCTAGCCCATACTCTTCTTTTAATCTAGGCAAATACTCTTTTACTAGCGCTCTTCCAGGCTTTCCTACTATATCTCCAATAAATCCAAATCTCAATTTTTTCTCTTTATAAACTTATCTTTAAAACTATTATAAAACTGTTTCGCAGTTCTGCCACTTCTTGAAGCTCTAAGAGCTGAAAACTCCTTAGCTTCTTGATGCAATAACTCCCTATCTCCATCAAAATCTTTAAAATAAAAATCAACCGTATCTAAATAATCTTTTAGCGTTCCATGATAAAATGAGAGCCATAATCCAAATCTATCTGATAGTGAAATTCTCTCTTCCACCGCGTCACCATAGTGCAATTCACCGCGCCTTACTACTGCATTATCATTATCAGCTATATCTTCACTTACAAGGTGCCTTCTATTTGAAGTAGCGCAAATTAAAACATTGTTTGCAGGTGCTTCGATGGAGCCCTCTAAAGTGGATTTTAATCCCTTATAGCTGCTATCACCTGCTTCAAATGAAAGATCATCACAAAATATTAGAAAATAGTACGGAAGTACTCTTAAGCTATCTATAATGTCTGGAAGATCAGATAAATCATCCCTAGCTACCTCAATAACTCTTAGCTTTTTAGCATGAAACTCCATAAGCATAGCTTTAATTAAAGAGGACTTTCCAGTTCCCCTAGCTCCCCATAAAAGCACATGGTTGAAGGTTTTTCCCTCAATGAAACGCATCACATTTTCAACCATTTGTTCTTTTTGATTATCTATGCCAATTAACTCATTTAAATATACTTTATCTACTTCATTTACAGGTCGCAAAATCCCTTTTTTAGCTCTCCAAATAGCAGCAAGGGTTTTTGCCCAAACTATTTTTTGCATACTATTTCTCCTTTTTTCGTAACTCTTGTAAGATGGTAGCTAAAATATCATCGTCATCTTTGCTTGGAGATTTTAAACTCTTTTTTTCGCCATTTAAATATTTTATTGTTATATTTTGAGCATAATTTCCAATGGAAAAGATGTCATCTTTTAAAGCTAAGATTTTCACTATTATCACTTGCAAAAATGAGAGTGAGTAAACATCTAATTTACCAAATCTATCCTCCATCTCCTCTTCTATCTCATGAACTTCAAAAACATTTTGACACTTGCTAAGTCTTCTATAAAGCTCTAGTCTCACCCTATCTTGAGCGATAAATTCGGAGGAGAGATACGCACTTACAGTTAAATTTAATTCCACATCTTTTCTTTGTGGAATTTGCCTATTCATTAGAGTATTTATAGCCTCTTCTAGCATCTTTAAGTAGAGTGAATAGCCTATGTTTTTGATATGTCCACTTTGAGCTTTTCCTATCAAATTTCCGCCACCTCTTATCTCTAAATCATGATAGGCTAAAACTGATCCGCTCCCTAAAAATGAGTTACTCTCAAGTGCTAATAGTCTTTTTTTAGCTTGTGGGGTTAAATTTTCTTTATCATTTACTAAAAAGTAGCAAAACCCTTGCCTGCTCCCTCTTCCTACTCTACCTCTTAACTGGTGCAAATCAGCCATCCCAAAATGATATGAA
>JAAYLJ010000074.1 GCA_012521935.1 Campylobacteraceae bacterium
GTTTGACATCATCAAGCTACTATTTTTCTTTCTATTTTTTGTTTTTATATCTATGGGGCTTATTTTAGGTTTAGTTGTGCCAGATATTAAAGAGTATAAACATAGTAAAAATCTTCTCTTAAGAGAGGAGAGCACCACTACTAAAGTTGGAGAACTCTTAAAAAGAAAAGAGGAAGAGTTAAATAGTTTAAGAGTTAACAATAGAAAAATTATTGAATCTTTTATGGGCAAATTTAGCGAAGAGAACTTTACAGCTCATGCAAAAAGTTTTTTTGAAAAGGTTAAATTAGAAAAGATTGAAGATGGCAAAGAACTTGATGATGAGTTTGTTTTGTATGAGTTAAAAGTCACTTCAAAATTAAAAACTCCTACCCAATTTTATGACTTTTTAGAGAGTTTAAATGGTTATGAAACCGTGGTAAGAACAGATTTTCCAATCCAAATTTGGATTGAAGATGAAAAACTTAATGCAGTTTTTAACATTAAAACATATGAGTTAAAGTAGATGGATCTACCTCTTTTTTAAACAGATATGGCCTTATAAGAGGTGGTACTTTGTGAGTTCTACAAATCTCTTTAAACTCCTTACTCATTTTAGTTTTTATAAAAGGAGCTATCGCTACATATCTTTCATGCCAACCAATGGCTATTTTTCCTCCAACCACACCATCTTTTTCAAAGATTTCATCTCTTTGGCTTTTGCTCAAAACTAAACCAAAACTTTTCATGATTTTATCAATGTTTACCATAGGAGAAGGTGCTTTGCTTCTATCAAAAATCCATAAATCTTCAATTTTTTTAGGCTCCACCCCTTGCAGCAGTGCTCCATCTTCCATCAAATATTTTAAACTCTTAGCTATCCCATCTTCAAAATCTTTCATGAGCGGATTGCTAAAATTGTATCTAATGTAGTTTCTAAAATATTTACTCTCAAAATTTGAAGAGTCTTCAAAATATTTAAGTCCATTTGCTTCTAAAAATAGATGCAATTTCTCTTTACTTATTTCAAAAAAAGGCCTTATTATCTTCCACTCTCCCCACTTTTCTATCTCTTTAAAACCAGCTAAACTAACTGCTCCTGAGCCTCTAGTTAGTCTCATTAAAAGCCACTCAAATCTATCATTTAAATGATGAGCTGTTAGGAGGTTTTCCAATTTTTGCTCTTTTAAAATCTTTTTAAAAAAATCATATCTCTCCACTCTTGCATTGTTTTCAAAATTACTTTCATCTAGCTTGCACCTATGCACAAAACACTCAATGCCCCACTCTTTGCAAAGCTTTAAAGTGTGCTCTGTTTCATCCTCACTCTCTTTTCTTGTATGGTAGTTAACATGAGCTACTTTAAACTTAATTTTATTAGCCAAAAGGGCGTGAAAAAGCGCACTTGAGTCAACTCCAGCTGAAAAGGCTAATAGGTTTTTTCCATCTTTTAAAAGATTTAAACTCTCTTTATTTATCTTTGGTAACTGTTGCAAGTAGTTTATCTCCTGCTTTTTCTGTGATTGTAGCAAAATAAGTTTTTCCAATCTCTAAGTTTTTGACTAAAGAGTCATTTATAAGTATCTCTCCATCAATCTCAGGAGCCCAAGACAAGGCTCTAGCTCCCATGAAGTACTCATGTTCGCTACTAATTCCTTCAATCATCACTAAAATCTCTTTGCCAACCATTTTTTCTAAGCTTTTATCTTGCGACTCCTTAACTGCTGCTTGCAAGAGGTTAATCCTTTTTTCTACCTCTTCATCCTCGCAGTGATCACTCATCTTAAAAGCTTCAGTTCCCTCTTCATTTGAGAAGGCAAATAGTGAAACTCTATCAAATATATTTTTTTGAACCAGCTTTAAATTCTCATTAAAGTCACTCATCTTTTCCCCAGGATGTCCAACTATAAATGCGGTTCTAATGAAAGACTCTGGCGCGCTTCTCATTAGCTTTAACTGCTCTAAAATTGTGCTACTTAAAGCGCCTCTTTTCATCTTTTTTAGCATATTATCGCTTATGTGTTGGATTGGCATGTCAAAATAGTTATGAAAAATCTTTGATTTTATTATCCGTTTTATAAGTTTCAAGCTTGTAGTTGTTGGGTAAAGATATATAATCCTAGCAGTTTTAACTTCATCAATTTTCTCTATCTCTTCTACTAAAGATATGAGCCCAATTTCAACGTTTAAATCTCTAAGGTATGAGCTGCTATCTTGAGAGATGAAGCTAAAGTCATAAAAACCTCTTTTAGTTAACTCTTCCACTTCTTTAGCGATGCTTCTTAAGCTTCTTGATTGAAGCTTTCCTTTAAAAGAGGGAATTGCGCAAAAACTACACTTTTGATTACACCCTTCTGAGAGCTTAATGTAAGCGTGCGAGTTTGAATTTGTAATAACTCTTTCATCTTCATTTTGTAAAAAAACATGGGGAGAAAATCTGCTTTCTCTTTTTTCAATAATCTCCTCAATCTTGTCATAATCTCCAACGCCAGTAAAGCAATCAACCTCTGGCATCGCCTTAGCTAACTCATCCTTATAGCGCTCACTAAGACAGCCAGCTACCACTAAAACAGAACCCTCTTTTCTTTGAGAATGGAGTTCAAATATGGTTTGTAAACTCTCTTTTTTAGCTGCCTCAATAAATCCACAAGTATTTACTATGAGCACATCAGCTTCATCTACTAAATCAGTTAAAGTATAAAGCCCTAAATTTCCAAGCATTATTTCGCTATCTACCAAATTTTTATTGCATCCTAAAGAGACTAAATGTAGTTTTTTTTCCATCTTAAATCCAAATATTATCTATAAGTCTAGTAGAGCCAACATGAGCGCAGATTAAAATGATACTATTTCCAATTTCAAGCTCATTTAAGGCGGTAAAATCTCTTCTTAGTACCTTTGCGTACTCTACTTTTAATGGAGCTAAAGTTTTACCCATAAGCTCTTCAATTTTTTTAATATCTTTATTCCCTTTAACAACCTCTTTTGAGGCTAATTCTAGGGCTTTTGAAATTTTTAAGGCATCCTTTTTCTCTTCATTAGAAAGATAAGCATTTCTACTTGAAAGAGCTAGCCCTTCTTCATCTCTAATGATTTCACAAGGGATAATCTCTATATTTAAAAAAAGATCATTCACCATTTTTTCAACTATTTTTAACTGTTGTGCATCTTTTTTTCCAAAATAAGCTCTTGTTGGTTTTACTAAATTAAATAACTTCATTATAACTCTTAAAACCCCATCAAAATGAGATGGTCTGCTAAAACCTTCCAAAACATATCCTAACTTTGAAGGGGCACACAAAGTCACTTCATCTTCAAAATATAGATCCTCATAGCTTGGAGTAAAAAGGAGACTAACTTTTGCTAAAGAGCAGAGCTTAATATCTGCTTCAAGCCTTCTTGGATATGTGCTTAAGTCTTCATTTGGTAAAAATTGAGTTGGATTTACAAAAATTGATACAATAGTATGATCATTTTCCATTACACTTTTTTTAATTAAAGAGAGGTGTCCTTGATGCAAAGCCCCCATTGTAGGCACAAAACCAATGGATCCTTTTAACTCTTTTAAAGAAGTTAACAACTCTTTTGGGTTGGATAAAATTTTCATTTTAGTGTCTTTAGTGTAGAATATAGTAAAAAAAGAGTTATTATACCAAAAGATATGGAGATAGATTGGATCGCTACGAATACACAGAACTACTAAAATCTTTAACGCAAAAAGTTGAAAACATAGCCAAAATCATAAAACCAGAGATTTTAAAAGATAGATTAAAAGAGATTGAGCAAATTGAGCAAGATCCTTCCTTTTGGGAAGATCCAAAAGCTGCTGGAGTTTTGCAAAAAGAGAAAACAAATAAAGCTGCAATGTTAGAGAAATACAATAAAGCTTTTCACGCAGTTAATGATGCTAAAGAGTTTTATGAGCTTGCAGATGAAGAGAGTGATGAAGAGACTATAGGTTCACTCTTAAATGATTCAAACACTTTAGAAGATGCCATCACTTCACTTGAAATTTCAATGATGTTAAGTGGGCAAGATGATAGTAAAAATGCAATCATTACCATCCATCCTGGAGCTGGGGGGACTGAGTCGCAAGATTGGGCTAGCATTTTATATAGAATGTATTTAAGATGGGCAGAGAGGATGCACTATGGCGTTGAAGTGCTTGATTATCAAGATGGAGATGAGGCTGGCATTAAGGGGGTAAGCTTCATTTTAAAGGGTGAAAATGCTTATGGTTACATGAAGGCTGAAAATGGAATTCACCGACTTGTTAGGATAAGCCCTTTTGATTCAAATGCTAAAAGACATACATCTTTTACCTCAGTTATGGCTACCCCTGAGGTTGATGATGATATTGAAATTGAGATTGAAGATAAAGATATAAGAGTTGATACATATAGAGCTAGTGGGGCTGGAGGTCAGCATGTAAATAAGACTGATAGCGCCATTAGGATAACTCACATTCCTACAAATATTGTAGTCCAATGTCAAAACGATAGAAGCCAACATAAAAATAGAGCAAATGCTATGAAGATGCTTAAATCTAGGCTTTATGAACTTGAATTAGAAAAACAAAAAGAGCAAAAAGATGGTACACCAAAGAGTGAAATAGGGTGGGGACATCAAATTAGAAGTTATGTTTTAGCGCCTTATCAGCAAGTTAAAGATTTAAGAAGCAACATAGCCTACTCAAATGTAGAAGCCATTTTAGATGGAGATATAACTAAGATTATAGAAGATGTTTTAATATTTCAACAACAAAATAAAGGAGTCTCATGACAAATGATGCCATTTTAACCCAACTTGGTTACAGTGTAAATGCAGGTGCCATGGCGCAGTTAAATTATGCTATTTCAAATACGCCAGGATTTGAGTCAATAAGTAAACATATCATCAATTTACACTTACACTTAAAGCCCTATCTCTCTTTCGTTGCGCTTTCTAGCACTAAACCATTTTTTAAGGTAAAAAATATGGCAGCACAAGAAGATAGCATAGAAGAGGTAGATGGAATAATTTTAAAATGGGCAGAAAAATTTAAGATTGGCGTAGAAAAAGTCAATCCAAAAACTTACTATATAGTCGGATTTGAAAAAGTCTAGCCTTAGCCTAGCGATAATGCTAGGCTTTTTACTACACTTTTGGATGTATTTCTATCTTTTTTGCATCAAAGAGTTCACTTGCTTTTTGGATAAATGGATCATTTAAAATATTGTTTGGATCAAGTTCAGTTAATCCCTCTTCAAATGGAGCAGTTACGCATCCAGCATTAGGCGCGCCCTCATTTTCAGCAGGCTTTTCTTCCACCGTCTTTTTTGGTGCTAGCTCTTTTTCAAACTCTTCATCTTGGACAATTTCAATTCTAGCCTCAAGTCCAAAAACTTCTTTACTAAAATGTTTTATTATGCTTGATGCGTTTCTTAGTTTTTGCTTACACTTTTCGCCTGCTCTTGAGGATAGTTTTAAAATATCATCTTCATAAGAGATGAAACTAATCTCTTTTTCAAAACACTCTCCTAAGTCAAAATCCCTATCATAAAGCTTGGCAACTAATGTTTTATAAGGACTCTTTTCATCTTTTTGCTTTTGTGCTGGAGCTTGAAAAGATGCACTTGTTTCATCTTTTTGTAGTTTAGGTAACTCTTTATTTTCAAAAGAGTCAATTAATTCTTGAATATCTTTTAATTTTAAAGCTTCAACCATTTTAAAAAAAAGAAGGGCTAAGGCAAAGTTTCCATCTGCATTTAGCGATAAAAGCTGCCTAGTTTCACTAAGTATCCTAAAAAATCTCTCATAAATTAGAGTTGAAAACTTACTATCTTCTTCAAAAAATCTATCTTTTAAATAGTCTATTAACTCATCAATCACAACTTCTGGCTCATACTCTTCAAACTCTTTAATGAGTTTAAAAATCTCCTTGCTATCTTTTTGCAGTATGGCATCAAATATATTTCCAATCTCTTCTGGGGTTAAAAGCCCAAGCATCGAAGCTATATCATCAGCTTTTAAGTTTTGATTTGAGTATAAAATGGCTTGATCTAAAAGAGTTAAAGTGTCTCTTAAAGAGCCTCCACCAGCTTTGGAGAGCATTTGTAAAGCTTCTAATTCAAATAGTACTTCCTCTTTTTTTAAAATCTCTTCTAAGTGTGTAATGATGCAAGAGCTAGGAATTTGTTTAAATCTAAAGTGTTGTGTCCTAGAAATTATGGTTGCAGGAAGCTTTAGTGGATCAGTTGTAGCTAAAATAATTTTTACATAAGGTGGTGGTTCTTCTAGCGTTTTTAGTAAGGCATTAAACGCTTCTTTGGTTAACATATGCACTTCATCTATGATAAAAATCTTAAATCTAGCACTATTTGGTCTATATTTGACTTGCTCGATTAAATCTCTTATATCATCGATTTTTCTGCTACTTGCTGCGTCCATTTCGATAATGTCTATATGTCTATTTTCATTTGCTAAAGTGCAATTCAAACACTCATTGCAAGGGGTGCTTGTTGGGCCATGTTCGCAAATTAGGGCTTTAGAAAAAATCCTAGCAGTTGAGGTTTTACCACTTCCTCTAAGTCCAGAAAATAGATAAGCATGAGAGAGTCTTTTAGCTTCAATGGCTTTTGTAAGGGTTTTAGTTATGCTATCTTGCCCAATGAGTTCATTAAATGAGGATGGCCTATATTTTAAGGCTAATACGGTTGAATTTTTAGACATATCTGCTCCTATCTAAAATTGTACAAAAAAACTGTTTAAGCTTTGGTATAATTTGAAAATGAAAGGATTTTATATGAAAAAGCTTCTTTTATCATTTTTTATTATAGCTGGCATCGCTGCTTTTTTTACTGGTTGTGAGAAAAATGAGTATAGACACCCGCTTCATAGAGGCAAGTAACTCTTAGTCTCACCTTAGCCAAAAAGAGGCAATCTTTTTTAAATTATCTGGATTTTCAGATGCAAAAAGCTTAAGATTTGTCTCCTTATTAGAGCTTTTTATCTTTAAATAACTTTGCAAATGCTCAACTATTGCCTCACCTGAGTGGATTAAAATAGAGTTTGGAAACTGCTTTTGAAGTGGCTTTTGTATGAGAGGAAAGTGCGTACAACCAAGTATGATTGCATCTGGATCTTTTTTAATATCTTTAAAATAGTGCTTCATCACTTCATTTAAAATCTTACCCTCAAGTAAGCCTTCTTCTACTATTGGGATAAATAGTGATGGGGCTAGGGCGCTTATGTTTTTATATCCATATTGATTTAAAAGCATCTGATACTTACCGCTTTTTACTGTAGCCTTTGTACCTAAAATAAGTACGCTTTTACTGTTATCTTCAACTCTTTTTTTTAGCGCCATAACTCCAGGCTCAATAACCCCAAAAACAGGAAAAGGAGCTTTTTGTTGTAGTTCACTAATGGCATACGCACTTACTGAGTTACAAGCGCAAATGAGCACATCTATATCAAAATTTTTAAAAAACTCTAAAGCTTCTAGGGAGTAGCGAATGATAGTGTTTTTATCTCTAACCCCGTATGGCACTCTTGCGGTATCACCATAATAAATTATCTCTTTAAAAAGTCTTTGTTTTAAAAGGGAGCTTACAACGCTTAGTCCGCCAACACCGCTATCAAAAACTCCAGCACGCAATTTTAACCTTCATTTAATATGGCTAAAAGCTCTTCATTACTACTTGTTTTTAACATTTTAGCATATAAAAATTTCAGTGCTTCTACATCTTCCATCTGCGATACAGCAGTTCTAATCGCCCAAATCTTTTGTAAATCTTCAGGATTTATTAAAAGCTCTTCTTTTCTAGTACCAGATTTCATAATATTTATAGCTGGGTAGATTCTGCGATCTGAAATATTTCTATCTAAGACTATTTCACTATTTCCAGTGCCTTTAAACTCTTCAAAAATAACTTCATCCATTCTACTGCCAGTTTCGATTAAAGCTGTTGCAACTATGGTTAAACTTCCACCATTTTCTATATTTCTAGCAGCTCCAAAAAATCTTTTTGGTTTATGTAAAGCATTTGCATCCACTCCACCACTTAAAACCTTACCACTTGATGGGGTTACGGTATTGTACGCTCTTGCAAGCCTTGTGATTGAGTCAAGTAAAATGATGACATCTTTACCCATTTCAACGCGTCTTTTAGCCTTTTCTATAACAAGTTCAGCCACTCTAACATGATTTTGTGCAGGAAGATCAAAAGTGGAGCTAAACACTTCTCCCTTAACACTTCTTTGCATGTCAGTAACCTCTTCTGGTCTTTCATCAACTAAAAGAACTATTAGCTCAGTTTCTGGATGGTTTTTTGCAATCCCATGAGCAATCTCTTTCATAAGCTCAGTTTTTCCACTTCGCGGAGGTGCAACTATAAGCCCTCTTTGCCCTTTTCCAACAGGAGTAAAAAGATCTAACATTCTGCCAGTTAGTTTCATAGGATCATACTCAAGCTTAAAGGACTGGGTTGGATAAAGTGGTGTTAAGTTATCAAATAGAGGTCTTTTTTTAGACTCTTGGATAGGAAGATAGTTTATAGCTTCAATTTTTAAAAGAGCATAGTATCTCTCTTGATCTTTTGGAGGCCGCACTTGACCAGTTACTATATCGCCCGTTCTTAGGGCAAATTTTCTAATTTGAGTGCTTGAAACATAGGCATCATTTGGACTATTGCTAAGGTTTGAATCTGTTGCTCTTAAAAAGCCATAGCCTTCATTTGTCATCTCTAAAATGCCAGTAAATAGAATGTATCCACCCTTGCTAGTTTGAGATTTTAAAATTTCAAACATTAAATCTTGCCGTTTTAACTCTTGCGGATTTTCTACTCCTGCTTTGATGGCAATATCAAGCAAGCTTTTAAGATCTAGTATTCTTAAATCTTCTATTTTATACCCTTCAACTGGGATGTGAGTACGGTGATAACCGTTTTTATGATTTTGTTTGTTGGTGCTATCGCCCATTGTTCCTTCTTTATGTAGTTTTAGATTAAAATATAACTAAGAGTAAGCCTCTTGGCTAAAAATAAGTAGTGCAAGGCGCAAAACTAAAGAGCCTAATTTTATACTAAAGACGCCCTCATGTCAAGCAAAGGCAAAATAAAATAGAGTTCCATAAATTAAAGTTGGTAGCAATTTAAGAAAAGTTGGAAGAGGTTGATTGCTTTTTACTAACGGCTCAAAAAAGCCAAGCGGTGCATTTGATGAAACTTTTTGAGTAAGGTTTATTTTTAAAGTTAAGTCCACCGCTTTTACTACTATAAGTAGGGTTGCTAAAGCGCTACTATTTTCAAGTTTTGCCGCGCAAAATAGTAAAAAGTAAAAACTTGGATGAGCTAAAAGAAATAGCAAAATACCCTTTTGATAAACCCTTACTAATGAGCCAATAAACTCTTTTGTATCTCTTCCTTTTTGCCAAAAAAACTCAAAAAGTTCAAAACATATGAAAATAAATAGTAAATTTAAAATTTGATCTTCCATGAAAGGATTGTATCATAAAGAGTTTGATTTTATAAAATAAAAAGATAAGGCAAAAGTGAGAATAGTTTCATTATAATGTCATTTTAATACTATTTAAAGAAAACTCATGAAAAAAAGAAGATGTAACCATTGTCAATTAAATTATGATGAAAACATCTTAATAAAAGAGCACTCAAATGATGAAGAGCTCTATTTTTGTTGCAAAGGGTGTCAGGGCATATATCATCTTTTAAAAGATGAGGGGTTGGATAGTTTTTATGAAAAATTAGGAAGCTCTCAAATGCTATCTCCTCCAAAAGAGAGTTCAAATTTTGATAAATTTGATTTGGAAAGTTTTCAAAAAAGATACATTAAAAAAAGTGATGATGGGTTTAATGAAGTAGATTTAATCATTGAAGGGATCCACTGCAGCGCGTGCGTTTGGTTAAATGAGAAGATTCTTCACCAGCAAGATGGGATAGTAGAGGCTTCAGTAAATGGGGCTAGCCACAAGGCAAAAGTGCTTTGGGATCCAGAAATTATCTCTTTTTCAAAAATCATTCAAATCATAAATTCTATCGGATATAACGCCTATCCATATGATGTAAGTGAAAAAAATGTTAGAGAAAAAGCCGTTAAAAAAGAGTACTACTCTAAGCTTTTAGTGGGAGTATTTGCAACTTTAAACATAATGTGGCTAGCAGTTGCAAAATATGCAGGATACTTTACAGGGATGAAGCTTGATGTGAAGCTAATAATTAGTTTTGCAGAGTTTGCCCTAGCTACCCCAACACTTTTTTATACAGGAATTATCTTTTACAAAGGCGCGTACTTTGGGGTAAAAAACCGCATTATAAATATGGATTTTTTAATTGCAACTGGGGCATCTTTGACTTACGCCTATTCTCTTTATGCCATGCTTAGTGGAAATGGAGAGACATATTTTGATTCAGTTACCATGATAATAACCTTTGTTTTTGCTGGGAAATATTTGGAAATTTTAACTAAAAAGAAGGCATCTGATAGACTTGATTTTTTGGGTAGCTCAATGCCAACAGAGGTTAGAGTTTTAAAAGGAGATTCTTTAGAGTTTGTCCATGTTTTAGAGGTTAAAGTAGGGGATATTGTAGAGCTTTTAGCAGGAGATAGGGCTGTTATTGATGGGGTGATTGTTAAAGGAAGCGGTTCATTTGATAACTCTAGCTTAACAGGCGAGAGCGAACTTGTTTTTTTAAATGAAAACATGGAAGTTTTAAGCGGCTCTTTATGTGTTGATGGAGTAATAAGATATAGAGTTAGCAGGCCATATAAAGAGTCTTTGCTTAGCAAAATCATCTCCACCATAGAAGATTCTATGAGTAAAAAACCCCGCATTGAAGAGTTGGCAAATCAAATCTCAGGCTACTTTTCTATTGCTATTTTATTTATCTCATTTTTAACCTTTTGTTTTTGGTACTTTAAATTAGGCTCATTTGAAGAAGCCTTAATCATCTCCATAGCCGTTATCGTAGTTGCATGTCCATGTGCTTTGGGACTTGCCACCCCTGTTTCAACCCTTGTTGGCATAGGAGTTGGCGCTAAGAATGGAATCTTATTTAAAAAAGCAACCTATCTTGAGCTTATGGCAAAAAGCAAAACCATTATTTTAGATAAAACTGGCACCATAACAGTAGGCAAGCCAAAGGTTGTTAGTTGCGAGATTGCGCCTATGTGCGACATAGGTTTACTTACAGCTTTGCTTGAAAGTTCAAACCATCCTGTAAGCAAAGGAGTTTTGGACTATTTGAAAGAGAACAATCTTTTTGTAAAACCAAGAGACATTAGCGCTGTCAAAGAGATTAAAGCAAGAGGAATTGAAGCAAAACATAATGACATAAAGATTTTTGGGGGTAATGCCGCCTTTTTAAATGAGCATGGCATAGAGTCTTTAAGTCCACTTGGAACTCATTATCAAATGGCTCAAAATGGAGTTTTAGTTGCTACTTTTATCTTAAAAGATAAGCCCAAAGAAGATGCAAAAAAAGTTATAAAAGCATTAAAAAAAGAGGGCTTTAGGATAATAATGGCAACAGGAGACAACAAAGAAGCAGCAACAAAGATAGCAAAAGAGGTGGGAATAGATGAAGTGTACCATTCACTTTTACCCCAAGATAAGGCACAACTCATAAAAAAATATCACCCAGTCATTATGGTTGGAGATGGGATAAATGACTCTTTAGCACTTCTTAAAAGTGATGTTGCCATAGCGATGGGCGAGGGAGCTGATACAGCTTTAAATTCTAGCGATGTAGTGCTTCTTGAAAGCTCTCTAAGCTCATTACTAAAGGCAGTTTTGCTTTCAAAAAGAGTTTATAAAACCATAAAACAAAATATAGGTTTTTCACTAATTTACAATCTTTTTACCATTCCACTAGCTGTTTTAGGGTTTATCATTCCTTTGTTTGCTGCTTTGCTGATGTCGCTTAGCTCAATTATAGTTACGCTAAATGCTTTAAGAATTAAGTTAGATAGGAGAGATTATGAGTAGTATGATTTTAGCGATGATGATAGGAGCTTCTTTATTGGTTGGGGGCATAGTGCTTTTTGCAATGCTTTGGGGGTTAAAAAGTGGTCAATTTGATGAAGAGAGTAGGTTTTTAAATGCAACCATGTTTGATTCAGAAGATGAGTTAAAAGATGCCATAATCATGGAAAAAAGAAGAAAAAAGGGCAAAAAAGGGATTGCTAAAAAAGCTAATGAAGAGTAAAGTTAGAGTTTTTAACTTACATTAAGGTAAAATATAAGGTTAAGATGATAGGGGGCTTAAGAGTGAGTATCACAAAAGAGGATATATTAGGCATTTTAAAAAAGGTAAAACCAAAATATCAACAAGAGGGAGTAGATATATTGGGGTTATTTGGAAGTTATGCAAAAGATACTCAAGATGAATTTAGTGATGTGGATATTGCTTATAGATTAGATTATGACAAAATGGCTAAGCAGCAAGATAAAGATGTATTTCGCGTACTTTTTAGGATAGATGAGATAAGAAAAGAATTACAAGAATTGATAAGTAAAAAGGTAGATTTTGTGCCTGATAAAAATGAAAAAATACTAGAAAGGATAATTTATGTCTAGTAAAATATATAGGCTTCAAAACTATATAGCACATGATTATGATAATATTGATGATATCATTAATTAAAGAGATTATTAAAAAATTAATCGTAGCAGAAAGATAGTAAGGAGTTAAAATGTCAACAAAAGTAATTAATTTTAATTTTGATGTTCCTGCTGATAAGAAAGAGATTTTAATAGCTTTTCAAGGGCTTATGAATGCTTTTAAAAGTGACATAAAAATTAAAGAGATCAAAAAGGAAAATGCTCAAGATAATATAAAAAGGCTTGAAGAGTTTAAAAAACAATTTGGGCATCTTGAGTATAAAAATATGCCCACTAAAGAAGATTTAGCAGATATAAGGACAAAAAGATATGCACAGTAAAATCTATCTTGATACTAATATTTTGCTAGATTTACTTGTGGATGAAAACAGATTTAGTGATTATGAAAAAATAAGAGTCAATATAGCGAACATAAAAGCCACTAAAGAGCTAATTTATAGCTATATTTTAAACGGATCTGATCTGTTTTTTAATACTTCCACTCTAACAAATCTATCTTTTCTTTTAACAGCAAGAGCTAAAGTGAGTAATGAAGATGTAGCTAATGAGTTTTTAAAATTAGAAAATAGTACTATTTTTAAAGTCGTAGATGAGATAAAGGAGCTTAGAATAAATGCTGTTAAACTTTCTATGACTAATAATTTAGATTATGAAGACGCATTACAGTATATTTGTGCAAAATATTCTAATTGTGGTGCCATCATTACAAACGATGCTAATTTTCCAAAATTAGATATTTCACTAATTAGAACCAATCCTAGCATGGAAAATTATCTACCCGCCAAGCCTTAAGAAAAAGCCCCGATAATAGCTTTTTCTAGTTTTATCCTTACTTTAGTGTAACGATGTAGTTTGATACAGCTTCAATATCTTCATCGCTAAGTGAGCCCACTTGTCCTTGCATGAGCGATTTCATAGGGCCGCCATATGAACCATCTTTATACCCTTTAAGAGCAGCTATCATCTTGTTTGCCGACCAATCAGATATGACTTGAGATTTCCCCAAAGCACTTTTTTGAGCGTTAGCCCCATGACAAGCTATACATTTTTTATACAAAAAAGCACCATCAGCTGCCATTAAAGAAGCAAAGCTAGTCACAAAAAACAAAGCAATAATTTTTCTCATCTAACATTCTCCAACTTTTAATTTTAAAATTATAACGAAGCTTACTTTGCCATAGCTTATCTTTATAGGGTAGTTTTGATATACTAAATTTTTCACAGAAACTAGGAGTAGGGTATGAAAAGAGCTATTTTTCTAGATAGAGATGGAGTGATAAATATAGACAAAGGATATGTTAGCAAGATTGAAGATTTTAAGTTCATTGATGGAGTGATTAAGAGTTTAAAAAAGCTTCAAGATGCTGGTTTTTTGCTCATCATCATCACAAATCAATCAGGCATTGGAAGAGGTTATTACTCGCTAGAAGATTTTGAAAAACTTACAAATTGGATGCTTGAAGAGTTAAAAAAAAGTGGAGTTTTCATAGAAAAAGTCTATTTTTGCCCTCACTCTCCAGATGAAAATTGTGAATGCAGAAAGCCTAGTTCTGGCATGATTAAAGAGGCTTTAAAAGAGTTTAACATTGACCCTAAAAACTCATGGATGGTAGGAGATAAACAAAGCGACATATTAGCTGCTTTTGGAGCTGGAGTTTTAAATTTCATATATGTTGGAGATGAAAAAGTTACCCAAAATGTGCATTTTTTTAGTAGCTTAAAAGATGGACTTAGTGAAATATTAAAGGATTTAAAGTGATTTGTGTGTTTGATTGTGAAACCATACCAGATGCAAATTTAATTAGAAAAGTATTTGGATATGAAGGTGATGATAAAAGCGTAAGTTTGCAAGCTTTAAAAATGCAAGAAGAGAAGAGCGGAAGCAGCTTTTTACCCATAACTTTTCACAAAGTTGTAGCCATTTCAGCCGTTATCGCTGATGATTTTGGACATTTTAGTAGAGTAAATAGCCTTGAGGGCGAAAAAGAGAGTGAATTAATTGGATCATTTTTAAGCTTTTTGGATAAAAAAAGCCCAAAACTCATCTCCTACAATGGAAGAAGTTTTGATATGCCAATGCTAATGAATAGGGCTTTAGCATACAATTTAAGCTGTCCAACATATTTTGATACAAAAAGTTTTGGAAAAAGTAAGTGGGAAAACTATAGATCAAGATATAGCGATAGTTTTCATATAGATTTAATGGATCATTTAAGTGATTTTGGAGCAGCAAGAGGGTTAAAGCTTGATGAGGTTTGTAAAATGTGCAATCTTCCGGGTAAATTTGACACAAAAGGTGATGATGTCATAACTTTATTTTATGATAATGAGCTAGATAAAATCCGCGCATACTGCGAAAGCGACGCACTAAACACTTACTGGCTATTTTTAAAATATGAGCTTTTAAAAGGAAATTTAACACTACAAGACTACGCATCTTCACTGCTAAGTATGCAAAAAACACTTGGTGAAAACTCACCTTTTTACGCATATATTCAAAATGAGATAAACTTTTTAGAGCATTAAGTAGTATATAAGTAATACTAATTCATAATTCATATATTTTACTACATAAGGAGTGGATTATGTTAAGAGTTTTAGTACTACTTTTTGCCTTTGTTGTTGCTCTTTTTGCAGCGGTAAATATAAATACAGCAACAGTTAAAGAGCTTTCAACTCTAAAGGGCATCGGTGAGAAAAAAGCGGAAGCTATCGTTAGCTACAGGGAAGCAAATGGCAAATTCAAATCCATAAATGAACTTGCAAATGTAAAAGGCATTGGCGAAAAAATGCTACAAAACCTAAAAGATCAAATCACAACTGATTAAAACTCTGCTCTTGCCTAGCAAGAGCGCCCTTCAAATAACCCCTTTTTGTATGCTATAATCCGCACCAAAGGAAAAAAATGCCAAGACTTTTCAAAAAAGATTTAGCGTGATTAAGAGTGAACAAAAAGAGATCTTCTTATATATTTTCCTAGCCTATCTTTTTAGTGTTTTTGCTAGATATATTTGGGTTTTTTACTCATATGATGTGCAAAGCCTCTTGCATGAGGGCAGTTTCATGCTCACAACTCACGATAGTTACTACTATGCCAAAGGTGCTAAAGATCTACTTGAGGGCACATTTATCCAAACTTCAAATTCTCCTATCTACTCTGCACCTTCCATTTTGGCAGCATTTTTTGTAAAAATCTTACCATTTAGCTTTGATAAAATTTTGTTTTATTTACCTATATTTTTAAGCTCGCTCATTGTCATTCCTATCATCTTGCTTTTTGCACACTTAAAAGAACTGCAAGCTGGCTTCATCGCCGCTCTTTTAGCTAGTGTTGGAGTTAGCTACTACAACCGCACCATGGGTGGATATTTTGATACAGATATGCTTAACATTACTCTTCCACTACTTCTTATATGGTCGCTCTCATTAGCCATAGATACAAAAAAAGATAGATACATTCTTTTTACAGGGCTTGAAATAGTGTTTTATAGATGGTGGTATCCGCAAAGCTACTCCATAGAGTTTGCATTTTTTGCACTACTTGCTCTTTTTGTATTTCTTAAAAAAAGAGACTCTTTTTATCATTTTGGACTACTCTCAATCATGCTAATAGCCATGATGGGACTCCCTGATTTAGTTAGACTCTTTGCAGTTATTGCGCTTTTTATCTTTTTCACCAAATACAAAAAACACTCTAAAACCACTCTTTTTTTAGCCTTCATCCTCTTTTTAGCAACTGGCGGTTTTAATCCCATTTACTCAAAACTAAAAGGGTATGTTTTTAAAGATGAACTTTTAGTTAGTGGCGATCCCATACCTCTTTATTTCTTTACAGTTATGCAAACCATAAAAGAGGCACTTTTAATTCCAACGGAACTTATTTTTACTAGAATTAGCGGACATAGTCTTGTTTTTTTCTACTCACTCATTGGGTATGTTTTGCTACTTTTTAGGTATAAAATCACTCTTTTAACTCTGCCAATGCTAGGGCTTGGGCTTCTTTCTTACTTTGGAGGGCTTAGGTTTACCATCTATGCAGTGCCCATTTTAGCCTTTGGGTTTGGGTTTTTAACTATGGAGCTTAACTCCATCTTTAAAAATCGCTTTCAAAAAGAGAGAAACATAGGAGTGCTCTCAAAAGCCTTTGTAGTAACTGCTGTTTTTTTGGGACTTTACCCAAACATAAATCACATCATCTCTTACAAAGCGCCCACTGTTTTAAATCATCATGAAGCTAAACAGTTAAATGAGTTAGAGCTTAAAAATGATGATTACATCATCTCTTGGTGGGACTATGGATATGCTCTTTCATTTTTTACAGGTGCTCACACGCTAATTGATGGCGGAAGGCATCAAGGAAACCTAAACTTTCCAGTTAGTTACAGCTTTTTTGCATCTTTAAAAGACTCAGCATCCTTACTAAAATTTTCCACCTATTATCATCATTTAAAGGCTCAAACACTTTTAAATGAAAAAGAACTTCCAAAAGAGCAAAAAAGCATCTTGCCAAGCTCTTCTATCTCATGGCTAATGAGAGATTTTAATTACGATAACTCAAATACTTTACTAAAAAACTTGCAAACTCTCCCTTTGCCAGAGCTTCAAAGAGATCTTTATCTGTATCTTCCATATAGGCTAACTCCCATCTTAGGGACGGTTGCAAATTTTAGTTATATAGATTTGATGAGTGGAAACTCTTTGCCAAAACCGCTATTTCATCTCTTTCAAAATGTAGTGCAAGATGAAGAGATTTTAGTTTTGTCTCAAAACATTTTTGTGGATAAAAAAAGAGCTTTAGTAAATCTTGGTGAAAACAGTTACAAATTAAAAACCCTCATAACTACTTCATATGAAGATGAGTTTAAAAAACAAATTTCTCCACTGCATGAGGATGGAGAGCTTACATTAATATACATGAGTTCATACAATAGTTTTTTACTCATAGAAAATGAGTTACTAAATTCAACTTTCATTAAACTTTTCGTACTTGAAGAGTATGATGAGAGGTTTTTTAAGCCCATTTCATTAAAACCGTGGGCAAAGATATATAAAATTTTATGAGGTAAAAGATGGAGCATATTTTTAGAGAGTACGACATAAGAGGGATTTTTCAAAAAGATTTAAATGAAACAAGCGTAAAGGCGATTGGGTATAAACTGGGAAGTGAGATTTTAAAAGTAGGCAAAAGCGTAGCAGTTGGAGAAGATGCTAGAACTCACTCTCCCACCATTGCAAACTGGCTCATGAGTGGCTTAAATGAAGCTGGAATAAAAGTTTACTACATGGGTTTAGTCCCAACGCCTTGCAACTACTTTGCTGGATTTAGCGAAGAACACGTTGATGCAACCATCATGATAACAGGCTCACACAATCCAAAAGAGTACAATGGATTTAAAATCACCATAAAAAAACTCCCATTTTTTGGAAAAGAGTTAAAAGCTCTTGGTAAAAAGGTAGAGGAAAATAGAGTAAAAATCCTCTCCAAACCTCTTTTTAGTAGCATTAACACAAAAGAGAGCTATATAGATTTTTTAGTAACTCACTTTAAAAAACTAAAAGGACTTAAAAACTCCATTGCGATTGATTGTGGAAATGGAGCAGCAGGAGAGGTGGTAAGAGCAGTGGTTGACAAGCTAGAATTAAATGCAACTTTGCTTTATGAAAAGCCTGATGGGAACTTTCCAAACCACCACCCAGACCCTAGCATTGAAGAGAATTTGAAAGATTTAAAAGAGCTTTTAAAAACTCATGAGATTGGATTTGCTTTTGATGGAGATGCAGATAGATTAGCAGTTTTAACAAGTAGTTACAACATTGTAGCAGATGAGCTAGTAGTCATTTTTGCTAAAACCATGGAAAATCCACAAATCTTAGGCGAGGTTAAATGTTCAAGCATAATGTATGATGAGGTAGATAAGATAGGAAACTCTTTTATGTATAAAACAGGACATAGCAATATTAAGATGAAGATGCAAGAGCTTAACATCGATATAGCAACTGAGGTTAGTGGGCATATATTTTTTGCAGATAGATACTATGGATATGATGATGCCATCTATGCAATGCTTAGAGTCCTAGAGTTAATAAAAGATGGAGTTAATTTAAACAGTGAGTATGAAAAGTTGCCAAAAACATACAAAACAGCTGAGATAAAAGTAAAAACAACTGAAAAGAAAAAATTTAAAATCATAGATGAACTTAAAAAAACCCTCCAAAACCCTCCAAAAGGCTTTCCAATCATAAAAGAGCTTATCACCATAGATGGAGTTAGGGTAGTTTTTGAAAATGGATGGGGACTCATAAGAGCTTCAAACACAACGCCAGATTTAGTTACAAGATTTGAGGCAAATAGCAAAGAAGATTTGAGATTGTACCAAAAAGTTTTAGGCGAAGTACTACTACAAAAGCTATAACTTTAACCAAAAACGGTAAACAATCGGTAACAATTCGCACAAAAATGGCTATTTTAAGCCCTACATAAGCTTAAATCAAATTTTTTTAGGTAGAATAAGCGTTGAATTTAAATTTTATAAGGAGTTTATATGAAGTTAGCAAAACTTTCATTAGCGGCTATCGTTGCTGCAGGTGCGATGACTACATTCGCTTCAGCTGCGCCACTTGAAGA
>JAAYLJ010000075.1 GCA_012521935.1 Campylobacteraceae bacterium
AATCAATGTAATGAACATCAACAAAATTCCAAATATAAAAAAAGCAAGAAAACTCTTTGGCTGGAGCCATCATAAACTCTTTGGATTACAAAGTGGCTTAGGTGGAGGTTAAAGTTGAATTACCGTGAATTAATTGTAATATTAAGTATTATGATTTCTAATATAGATATGAGAATAGTAGTTTGACTGCAAGTTTATTTCAAATTTAATGTCTTTTTTGTCTATTATCTAAAATGGTTTTTGAAATATTATAGTTCTAGGTGCTGCTGGGCACTCTCCTCTTAAAAAGAAATTAGTTCCGCTATTATTTGGCAGCACTTCCATCACTATCCCTAGTGCTGTAGTTTTATCTTCCATTTCTGACTTATCATCTTTAAATACCCAAACCTCTTGAAAAACAGGAAAAACACTAGGCACAATCCTTATCTCTAACAAATCAAAAAAAGTGTAACCACAATTTTCAAAAATGGCGCCCATAACATCATCTTCAAGGATTTTTGAGTTTTTTGTAATACTTCTTCCTATCTCTCCTCTTAGCTTTACATCCGAATAAAATCTTGTTTCGCTCGTCTCTTTCACTAAAATATATTCGTAAGGCTTGTTGTGCTCAATTATGTTTTTATTGGCTGATCTCATGGTATTTTGTTCTAGTCCGCCTACGCAACCTTGTAAAAATATTAGTAAACTCAAAATTCCTACTATTCCCATCTTTTTCAAAATGTACTCCTTATAGTTTTTACCTAGAAAACGACTCTAGCCTTTTAGCCCAATGCTCTTCTCTTTCTTGCATGCCAAGATCTTTATATATTTTGACAAGCTCTCTCATTGCATTTTGATTCCTAAGCGTTGCAGACTTTTCATATAAAACTATTGCTTTTTGTATATCTCTATCCACACCCTCGCCATTTCTATACATGACTCCCAAGTCATATAGAGACATTGGATGGTTTGCAAGAGCTGCTCTTTCTAGCCAATATCTAGCTTTATCATAATCTTTTTGAACCCCATCTCCATTTATATATAGTAAGCCCAGAGTGTGTTGTGCTGGCAGTAAGTGCATTTTGGAAGCTTTTGTCAATAGTGGATAGGCATTTGAATATTTTTTACTGCAGATATACTTATTTGCTTCCTCAAGCAGGGCTTCCACGTGTTCATCTTCTACTGATATTCCTCGCAAAATATAATCTTGGCTATTTTTATCATGTACAAAAACCATATGGATCTCTCCGCACCCACTACACCCACTTGAATAATTGCCTTTAATCATCTTTTTTATACTTACAGATGCATTTGGTGTTTTATAATAATACTTATGCACAATTTCCCCTTGTCGCATGTTTAAAGAGTAGTATGCAGGCTCGCCCAATACTCTCTTAGCATACTGTACTGTGCTTTGGTGGAGCATTAGTTTTTCTATATCTGGTTTACTGCTAATATAGCCAGGATTTATCATAGAACACCCTAGAAACAATAGGCTTGCAAATATGGCAATAATTAGATTTTTCATATTTCTTCCAAAATATTATAAATAATTAACAATACAAACTTTTTGAGATAAAATGTTTTTAAAGCTACTGATATCTAGGGGCATCTCTAAAAGTCCTCATCACTAGCTACAAAGCTATCTAAGCTTCTTTGGCTTCTTTTTAACATATCTTCAAATGAATATTCAACTAATAATTCTGGGTCATCCGCATTTGGTTTGTCTATATCTACTGATATTGTTATGACATAAGCTTTAAGTTTTCCTGTTTTTGAATATGTAAGAAAAAAATACTCTCTAGAGTATTTATCTGTATCTCTATACTTTGTGTG
>JAAYLJ010000076.1 GCA_012521935.1 Campylobacteraceae bacterium
GCTTGCTTCTCATAGTTGAGAGTTGGATAAATGAGAAAACGCCTAGCCAAAATAGAGGAAGAGTCCTTTCAATCTACACAGTAGTTTTTTACATATCTATGACAAGTGGACAGCTTATGCTTAATATTCCAGATAGAAATGGAACCTTACTTTTTACCATATCTGCAATGTTTGTCATGCTTTCATTAATCCCCATAGCTCTTACTAAAATTATTGAGCCTAGAATGAGTATCATTAAAACAATCACGCTTCCAAGGCTTTATGGCATAGCAAAACTAGCCATAGTTTCAAGCTTCATTGCTGGAATTTTAGTTGGTGGATTTTTCTCAATGGCTCCAATCTTTGCAAAAGCAATCAATCTTTCAAACAGCTCAATATCAATCTTTATGAGCATAGCATTAATTGGTGCACTTTTATCTCAGTGGCCAATAGGCTCATTTTCAGATAGATTTAGTAGAAAAAGCGCCATCTTATTTACCTCTTTTATAGGAGCAGTAGCTTCAATGGGGCTTTGGCTTTTTGGAGATAGCAAGGCTAATCTTTTCTTATTTGTTTTCTTGCTTGGAGTCTCCATTTTTGCCATATATCCTCTTAGTTTAGCTAGTGGAAATGATACAACTGATGAGAGCGTAAGTGCCATTGAGATAAGTAGGGCATTACTTCTTGTTTATGGCATCGGTTCATCCATCTCACCAATTCTCATAGGCATATCTATGGCTAATTTTGGAGCTAAATCTATGTTTGCGCTCTTTTTTGCTTTTTCAATATTTTTAACGCTTTATACCTATACTAGAAGCAAAGTACCATTTAGACAAAGAAGTATTTATGTTGCAGTTCCATCAACTACAAGTCCTATTTTAGCGGAGTTTGACCCAAGACAAGATGAAGCTTGGGTCGAGGAAAAAAAGGAGGAGATTGTCTTAAAAGATGAAGATTAAGCTTTTTGCTTAAACTCCAAATACTCTTCATAACTCCCTTTAAAATCCTCAAGGACTCCATCATTTAAGCTTAAAATCCTATTTGCAAAAGCACCTATTAACTCTCTATCATGAGTCACACAAATCACCCCGCCATCAAACTTATAAAGCGCCTCCCCCAAAGCAATGATAGCTTCAAGATCTAAATGGTTATTTGGCTCATCTAAAAGCAAAAAGTTTCCTCTTTGAAGCATCATTTTTGAAAGCATTATGCGGTGTTTTTCGCCACCACTTAAACTTAAAACACTCTTTTTTTGCTCTTCTCCAGAAAAAAGCATCCTACCTAAACATTTTCTTATCTCATCTAAATCTTGTTTTTTATCAAACTGTTGCAACCATTCAAAAAGACTTAGCTCACCCTCAATCATCTCTGTGCTATTTTGCGGAAAATATGATGGCTCAATAGTTGCTCCCCAAAAAACCTCTCCACTATCAGGTTTAAGCTCCTCCATCAAGATTTGACAAAGAGTACTTTTTCCAACTCCATTAGCACCAATTAAGGCGATTTTATCCTCTTTTTCAACCCTAAAATTTAAATCTTTAAAAACACTCATCTCTTCATATGATTTAGAAAGATTTCTCACTTCTAAAATCTCATTTCCTATATCTCTTTTTTTCTTAAAAACAATGCTAGGGTCTCTTCTTGAGGATGTTTGAATATCGCTAATATCAAGCTTTTCTAACTGTTTTTGTCTGCTTGTTGCTTGTCTTGCTTTTGAAGCATTTGCACTAAATCTTCTAATAAAATTTTCTAAATCTTCTTTCTCTTTTAATTTTTTATCTCTTTCCATTTCAAACTGTTTTTGGATTAGATTTGAAGCAATATACCAATCATCATAAGTCCCTGTAAACTCTCTAATTTTCCTAAAATCTACATCCAAAATATGCGTACATACTTCATTTAAAAAGTGTCTATCGTGAGAGATAACAACTAAGGTTCCAGAGTGTCTTTTAAGCTGCTCTTCAAGCCAAGAGATAGCTTCTAAATCTAAGTTATTTGTAGGCTCATCTAAAAATAGCACATCTGGTTTTGGGAAAAGAACTTGAGCTAAAAGTATCTTAAATTTCTCTGCACTTGTTAGGGTTTTCATTAAATTATCATGAGTTGAAGCTGGAAAACCAAGTGATTCAAGTATCTTCTCTATCGCAATATCACTCTCATAAGTTGGGTCCTCTTCCGCGCAAATTATCTCAAGCTCAGCCAGTCTCTCATTAACTTTCTCATCTTCAAAATCCCCATTTTCATAAAGATACTCTTTCTCTTTTTGTGCATCAAAAAGCCTCTTATTGCCAATTAAAACCGCATCTTTTAAACTATACTCTTCATAAGCGTATTGATCTTGCTTTAAAGTCCCAACTCTAAGCCCTTCATCTACGCTTATATGTCCACTAGTTGGCTCAAGCTCTTTTGATAAAATCTTCATAAATGTACTTTTTCCAGCTCCATTAGCGCCAATTAAACCATATCTTTTCCCCTCATCTAGGGTTATGGATATATCTTCAAATAGAAGCTGGGCGCCAAAACGCATTGTGATATTTCGCACATTAACCATCTCTTTCCTTTTAACTATTTTTCGCGCATTTTAACATAATATTCACCCTTACATGGATATAATGCGCCTAGTTTACATAGGGGAAAGATATGAGTATGAAAAAGAGTCTTTTTTTTATAGTACTACTAGCAATCTCTTCATTTAGCATATTTGCAAAAAGTTATCTTTCTCAAACAGTTTTTTTAGGAATTACTCTTCTTTTTTTAACCCCATTAGTTGTTAGCGCCCTTTTTGCAATACATTTTAAAAGAGGTAAAATTGTATCGCTCTCACTTTTACTTTTTGCTTTTCAAATCCTAATATTTTTTAGCGACTCGCTAGGACTTTACTCAAGCCAAATCACAAAAGCAATAGCTTTGATGACTCCTGTTAGTTTTTTAATTTTAGGACTCTTAGATGAGAAAGGGATTCATGGTAAAGCTTTGATTTTACGAACTTTGACTTTAATTTTTTTGATTGCTCTTACATACTGGTTAGGATCTAATCCAGTTTTTAAAACTTCAATAGAAACTCATATTTTTGGCTTGCAACTACCTTTTGAAACCCTATCTGAAATTGCTTTTGCACTCTATATAATAAGTCTAATTTTTCTAATATTTTTAAGTTTTTTAGAATCAAAAGAGGTAGAAAAAACGCTTCCAGTTGCACTTTTTATTGCTTCTTTTCCAATCATTCTTCCATCATCTTGCATCATTTGGCACTTAGGGGCAGCTGGAGTTATATTTAGCTTTGCATTAAGTGAAGATGCTTATAAAATGGCTTATGTAGATAGCTTAACAGAAATCCCATCACGAAGGGCACTTGAAGAGTATTTTGCAAGACTTTCGCACCCTTATACAATCGCTATGGCAGATATTGACTATTTTAAAAAATTTAATGATACTTATGGGCACGACATTGGGGATGAAGTTTTGAAAAAAATCGCCCAAACTCTTAAAAAAGTTGAAGGTGGTGGCAAGGTTTTTAGGTATGGGGGAGAAGAGTTTACTATAGTTTTTACAAATAAATGCTCCAAAGAATCAAAGCCTTTCTTAGATGAGATTAGAAAAAATATTGAGAAAAATGGCTTTACCTTTAGGAAAAAAAGAAACCACCCTAAAACTAAAGTTGAAAAACAAAGAGTTAGTTTAACAATAAGCATTGGCGCAAGCGATAGTCACTTTAGTAAAGATGTAGAGAAAGTTTTAAAAGAGGCGGATCAGTTTTTATATAAGGCTAAAAAAGCAGGAAGAAACTGCGTAAGAGCCTAAGGTGCAAATGCACCTTAGTAATTGTGAGTTTAAACTTAAACCTAATTATGTTGAACAGGCACTTACACCCTCAGGTAGTGTTGGCTGGATAGCTTCATTAGAAGCAATTCCCTCCTCATTTACCTTCTCGATAATTTCCCACAATTTTCTTGCTGCATCAAAATATCTTTTTGCAGTCTCAGAGCTTGGTGCATAAAAAGCAACTGGTTTTCCTTCATCTCCACCCTCTCTAACTGCTGGCTCAATTGGAACTTCTGCTAAGACAATAGTATTAAACTCTTTTGCTAAAACCTCAGTCGTACCCTTGCCAAAGATGTCATACTCTTTACCACTTTCTGGGCATATAAAACCACTCATATTTTCCACTATTCCAGCTATTGGAATGTGAAGTTTTTCAAACATATCTAAACTTCTAACAGTATCATCAAGCGCAACTTGTTGTGGTGTTGTTACACAAATTCCCGCAGTAACAGGCACACTTTGAGCTAGAGTTAGCTGCGCATCTCCAGTCCCTGGTGGCATATCTATAAAAAGTACATCTAAATCACTCCAAAGTATATCTCTTAAGAGTTGCTCAATGGCCTTCATGATCATAGCGCCTCTCCAAATGAGAGATTGACCCTCTTCCATGAGTGAGCCCATACTCATCATCTCAACGCCATTTACTGTGATAGGTTTTACTTTTTGACCTACAACTTCAGGGTTTTTGCCAACTACTCCAAGCATTCTTGGAACATTTGGGCCATAAATATCAGCATCTAAAATACCAACTTTTTTCCCTTGAGCTGCTAAAGCTAAAGCTAAGTTTACAGTAGTTGTAGTTTTACCAACTCCACCTTTTCCAGAGCTTACCATTACAAAATTTTTAACATGTGGAGCTATATTTTTTCCAGATTGGGAATTGCTTTTTTGAGCAGGTGCTTTTGGCTGCTTTAAAGAGATTTCAACCCTTGATGCTCCAGCTTTTTTCAAAGCTTCCTTTGCCTCATCTTCAACCGCTTTTGCAATCTCTGGATTAGCAGATACTATCTCAATTTCAGCAAAAACATTCCCCTCATTTGCTTCAATGTTTTTTACAAAACCAAAAGCAACAATGTCTTTTTCAAAACCAGGGTATTTGACACCCTTAAGGGCTTCTAAAGCCGCTTCTTTTGTCAACTCAAACTCCTTTTTTTAGGATTTATTTTTTGGAATATATCACTTTGTCCTTAAAGAAAGGCTTAAAAACTAGGAGTAATTTACTCTCATTTAAAAAGTTCTCTCTCATCTTAAAAGAAAAAAAGTTTAAAAAAAGCTTTTTAGTGTATAATTTAGTAACACTTTTGGAAGGATTTTCCTTGTCAGACTTAACTTTAGTGATGTTAGGAGCTGGAAATTCTACAAGATTTAATCTTGGTGTGAAAAAACAGTGGCTTAGGGTGGATGAAGAGCCTTTATGGCTTGTTGCTACAAAACGACTTGAAAAGATGTATGAGTTTCAAAAAATCATAGTTGTTGGCCAACAAGATGAGTTAAGTTATATGGAAAATTTTGCAAATTATCTCTTTTGTAGCGGTGGAGAAAGCAGGCAAGAATCGCTTAAAAACGCTTTAGAGCATGTTGATAGTGAATTTGTAATGGTAAGTGATATTGCAAGAGTTTGCGCTTCAAAAGAGATAATTTCAAGGCTCATTGCTAGCAAGGGTTGCGCCGATATTATCGTACCAACACTTAGGATTAGTGATACAGCATTTTATGATGATAATCCCATTATTAGGGAAGATTTAAGACTCATTCAAACCCCACAACTATCAAAAACTTCTATCTTAAAAGATGCTCTTAAAAGTAACACTATTTTTACTGATGATAGTAGCGCCATAAAAGCAAAAGGTGGAACTGTTTGGTTTGTAGAGGGAGACTCTTCTGCTCATAAGTTAACTTACAAAAAAGATAAAAGTGAACTAGGATGTTTAAAACCCCCTTCAAATAGAGCTTTAGTTGGACTTGGATTTGACATTCATGCCTTTAGCAACAAAGGACCACTCCTTCTTGGAGGAGTAAAATTAAGTGATGAATTTGGTTTTTTAGCGCACTCAGATGGAGATGTTTTGCTCCACGCACTATGTGACGCTTTGCTTGGAGCTGCTGGAGCTGGGGATATTGGAGAGCATTTTCCAGATAGTGATGAGAAATACAAAGGGATAAGTTCCCAAACTTTGCTCTTACGCGTAGCAGATTTCATAAAAAAGGTTGGGTTTGAGATAGGAAATTGCGACATAACCATCATCGCACAAAAACCAAAAATAAACCCTTTTAAAAAAGAGATTAAACTCAATATTGCAAAGCTTTTAAATTTACCTCCTAGCAAGATAAATATAAAAGCAAGCACAACTGAAAAGTTAGGTGCAATTGGCAAAGAGGAGGGAGTTTGCGTGTTAGTAAATACTGTTTTATACTATTTTGATTGGACAAAAGATGAAGATACTAATTGTTGAGAATGAAATTTATTTGGCTCAAAGTATAGCTTCTAGGCTTAATGATTTAGGGTATATTTGCGATAGTGCTGCCACTATAAAAGAGGCTTTAAGAGATGAGCATTATGATGCTGTTTTGCTCTCAACTAATATCTCTGGACAAAATTTTTACCCAATTATTGAAAAACATAAATCTTCAATTATCATTTTAATGATCTCTTACATAAGTAATGATACCGTCTCTAAGCCCATTAAAGCTGGAGCGAGCGATTATATACAAAAACCATTTATGATTGAAGAGTTAATTAGAAAACTTCAACACTTAAAAGAGTTTAATGCCTTACAACTTGAAAATCAAGCTTATAAATCATATGTAAATCATCTTTTTGAGAATTTAGATAATCCTAATTTGGATCTTAAAACTCCTTTGCCGCTGCTAATAAAAACTGATTTTCAAAAAAATGCAGATGCGCTTGCTTTTAGTTACTCAAAGATTAAAGAAGAGCCTTTTACTTTCATCTCATTGTCAAATCAAAACGCCATAGAGCAGATAGCTAAGACTCCTGAGAGTGAACTAATTTACATTGTAAATTTACAAGCAGTTAAAAAAAGTGATAAAAATAAGATATTTAACTTCATTGAAAACAAAAGAGCAATCATCTCATCAACTGATTCAAATGAAGAAGAGGTAATAAATACCATACATTTAACACAAGAGCATAAAATGTTTGATGATAGCGATATTTTAAGCATTGATGATTATGTAAAATATA
>JAAYLJ010000077.1 GCA_012521935.1 Campylobacteraceae bacterium
AAGCTTCTTCATCTTTTAAGATTTGCAAATCTATCCTAATTTGCTTATGCAAGATGTGAGCTAGGGCTTCAGCTAACTGAGCACCTAACCCATGCATCAAGTAGTACTCTTGAAATCTTCCCTCTTTATGTAAAATCCCCTCATATTTACTAAAACCACTACCAGCACTCACGCAGGTAAAGGCTACTATGTCGTTAAACTCGCTATCAAAATAATCACTTAGCCCTATGCCTTTTGGGCTTTTTGGAAAATGAAGCTTATATATAGCTTTTTTAAAATCACTCTTTTTTAAATCTCCAAAGCCCTCTTCTTGGTTAAAAATATATAGATCCTCTCCATCGCTTAAGCAAGGATAGTAGCCATAAATTGCAATTGGGTTAAATATATTATGTTTTTTCAAATCAACCTTTAGTCTATCTAGGATTGGCCATAGCACATCTTTTTCCTGCTTTTTAATCTCATCTTTAGATAAGCCTCTTTTACTATACCCCCACCTTGCATAAAATAGTGAGTTGAAATCCAACCAATCAAAGGCTAGGTTGTTCAAATCTATATTTAAAACCCTATCTCCCCAAAATGGAGGTTTAGGGGTTTTAAAATCTCTTTTTGGTTTAGGGATTTGCACAATCTTTTTTGTAGATTTCTCTTTTGAAATCTCTTTTTTCTCTCTATGCTCCTCTTTTTTAAGCTCACCCTTTTCAATCTTTTCTAAAACTCTCATCGAGTCAAAGGCGTCTTTGCAGTAAACCACGCTTCCACCATATACAGGCTTACAGTACTCATCTACAAAGTTTTGGTTCAAAGCTGCCCCTCCAAGCAAAACTGGTACATCAATATTTTGCTCTTTTAAAACTTCCAAATTCTCTCTCATTATGGCGGTAGATTTTACAAGCAATCCACTCATCCCAATGGCGTCTGCTTTGTGCTCCTTGTAAGCTTTTATAAACTCATTTATATCAGCTTTTATGCCTATATTTACAACCTTGTAGCCATTATTTGATAGGATAATATCAACTAAATTTTTCCCAATATCATGAACATCGCCCTTTACAGTTCCCAAAACTATGGTTATCTCTTTTTTGCTCTCACCCTTTGGTAAAAATGGCTTAAGATAGTCAACTGAAGCTTTCATAACCTCGGCTGATTGCAAAACAAAAGGAAGCTGCATAGCGCCTGAGCCAAAGAGTTCCCCCACCTCTTTCATCGCTTCAATTAAGATGCTATTTATAATCAAGCTTGGCGCAATCTCTTCTTTTAAACTCTCCAACTCTTTTAAAATTCTCTCTTTTTCACCATCAATTAATAATCTTTTCACAAGCTCTTCGCCACTTAACTCTTCATACAGATCCTCTTTTTTAGCACTCCCCTCACCCACCTCATCAAAGTGCTCAATGAAAGCTAAGAGTGGATCTTTTTCACCTTTTTTATTAAAGAGTAAATTCTCACAAACTTCTCTCTCTTCTTTTCCTATTTGATGAAGAGGGAGGGTGTTTTTTACATTTACGATAGCCATGCTTAACCCAGCTTCAATGCAGTGGTGCAAAAAGATAGAGTTTAAATACTCTCTTGCATGCCTTGCTAATCCAAAAGAGATGTTTGAAATTCCTAGCACAAATCCAACTCTAGGCTCAATCTTTTTAAACTCTTTTATAGCCTCTATTGTCTCTATGGCTGCATCTTTATACTCCTCATCCCCGCTTCCAACAGTAAAAGTGAGTAGATCAAAAACTAAATCTTGTGGTTTTAGAGCGTGAAAGCTAACCGCTCTCTCAAGCGCTCTTTGGGCAATTTCAATCTTTCTTTCCTTGCTTTTTGCCATACCTTTTTCATCAATAACTAAGCAAACAAGCGCTGCTCCAAATCTTTTAGCTAGCTTACAAACCTCATCAAACTTCTTTTCCCCATCTTCAAAGTTGACTGAATTTATGATTGCCCTTCCACCAAAGCTTTTTAATCCAGCCTCAAGTGCGTTTATTTGGGTAGTGTCTATCATTAGTGGAAGCATAGTTTTTTGAGCATATAGTGAAATGATTTTTCTCATATCTTCCGCTTCATCTCTTCCAGCAAAACCAACGCTCACATCAAGTCCGTGTGCTCCACTTCTTATCTGCTCATTTGCAACAGACAAAGTTCCATCAAAATCTTGATTTAAAAGTAGTTCTCTAAAAGCTTTTGAGCCTGTTGCATTGCTTCTCTCACCAATTAAAAATGGAGGTGGGTCTTGTATGAGGCTTTTTGACTCAAATAAAGAAGCTAATGAAGGAACAATCTCTTTTTGGGTAATTTTTGGCTTTAAGCCCTCAAGCCTTTTTTTAAGAGCTCCAATGTGCTTTGGAGTAGTTCCACAACACCCTCCTAGTATGGCAACCCCATCTATGGAGCTAAACTCAAACTGCTCATTTGCAAACTCTTCATCACTCATTGGGTAGATAGTCTCTCCACCAATATTCATTGGAAGCCCAGCATTAGCATGCACACTAATTGGCCTATCCCAACAGCTTGAGAGTGCTTTAAGATGAGAGCTCATTTGTGCTGGCCCAGTACCGCAGTTTATCCCTAAACTAAAAATATCAAATGGCTCAAGAATAGTTGCTATGGTTGAAATATCTGTCCCAATTAGCATAGTGCCAGAGAGTTCAATGGTGACTGAAACCATGATTGGAAGGTTTAATTCTAAATCTTTTATGGCATGAAGGCAAGCTTTAATTTGCAAAGGATCTTGCGCAGTTTCAATCAAAAAAAGGTCAACTCCACCATCAGCTAAACCGCGAGCTGCCTCTTTGTAACCCTCATACATTGAGTCATAATCTATGTGCCCCAAAGATGGAAGCTTTGTGCCAGGTCCTAAAGATCCAGCTACTAATGGAGTTTTATCAAGTTCACTAAAAGCTCTTTTGGCAATTTTAGCTGAGAGTTTTGCAAGCTCATATGAGCTATCTTCTAAGCCATAATCTTCCA
>JAAYLJ010000078.1 GCA_012521935.1 Campylobacteraceae bacterium
ACAGCTTAGGCGCGGACATGCTAGCAGCAAGAGTTTGACCTATCTCCACCTCTTTATTTAAAACTATCCCATTTATTGAAGATTTAACATGAGCTTTTTCTAAATTTTCTCTATCTGTTTTTAAGTTGTACTCGCTTTGAATTACCCTAGCTTTAGCTCCTTCAAGTGTTGAGATAGCGCCAAGATAAGCATACTTTGCATCATCAAGTTCGCTTTCTGAGGGGTATTTGCCGCCCGTTTCTTCTTGCATTCTTTTAAGCCTCTTAAAAAGAGTTTTTTTATGTTCCAAACTAACCTCACTCTCTTTAAGTGAAGCCCTAGCTATGGCTAAAGCCGCAACGGAACTATCAACTTGGGATTGTAGTTTTGTGGTATCAAGTCTTGCCAAAACCTGCCCTACTTCAACCTCATCATTAAAATCAACATAAATCTCTTCTATGGTTCCAGAGACTTCAATCCCTATTTCAACGCTATTTGTAGGGTTTAGATTTCCTGTTGCACTAACTACAACATCCAAATCACCCCTTATAACGCTTTGGGTATTAAACTCATACTTTGTCTCTTTTTCTTTAAAATAGTGCTGATATGCAAAAATTAGCGAAGCAACAATGATAAGCAGTAGTAAAATTTTCCAAATGTAAGATTTTTTTCTATTTGTAGTGCTATATTTTTTTAACTCATCTTCTAAACTTTTCATATATTTAAACCTTTTAACTCTATGTACTAAAGCCTAAATGATATAGTTTAAATCTTAATAAAAAGTATCAAACTCTTTAAAAAAGTTCAAGCCCCTTAAAAAAGAGGCTTGAAAGGCACTAAATTGCCTCTATTTTTACAGGTATGGCTTGCCTTGCATTTGAACCAATAACAAAATCACTTAAAGTTGCAAGTTCTCTTGAGCTATCCATTAGCCCTAACTTATTTATATTTACTCCGCTTTTTTTAAGTGCAACTCCCTCGATTTTCTCACTATTAATCCAAACATCAAGTGCACCCTCTCCCTCTCTTCCTGCACCATGTTCTAGTGCTAAAGTTCCAGGATAAACACCTTGTCTAAATCTAAGCCTACCCTCAATCTCACCATTTGGCGAAATGAGCTTTACTTTTTGCCCATGAGAGAATCCTCTTGCACTTTGAGGATTTATGTCTATGAAAGTGGTAGGTTTTATCTCTTTTAAGTGCGTACTAGCTGCGGTTGCTTGAGAGATGACATTGGATTTGTAACTAAAGGCTGAAAAAGGATACTTAGTTTTAGGAAATAACTCCTCAAGTAGTTCTCCTGCACTCAATCTAGCCTTTACAAAGGTTGGAACACCGCTAAATCTCTCACCTGTTAAAGCATGTCTTATTGTGCCTAGTGGCTCATTGTAGATTTGGATTGGATTAGCATAAGGATGGGCTAATTTTCCATTTTTATACCCATCTTCTTTAGCTTCAAACCTTCCACCCCTAGCCATCACATAAGCAACTTTTCTCCAATTCTCACTACAAATCTCTTTTAAAGTAGGAATAAACGGCTCAAGTCCTGCTAGAGCTATCTCTTCATCGCTACACTCTTTTACTCCACCTGCATCTAGCGCAACATTTTCAAATGCCCTAATGTAAAAATCTTGAGGTTTATCTAATGGATAAAAACTTCCATCATTTCCTTTTATGGCCCTCTCGCCAAATCCTGGGAGGTTTAATTTTTTCCCAAGTTCAATGATAAAGCTATCCATAGATATAGGCTCACCATTTTCAAATCTTGCTTGAGGCGCTTCTACTGTTGGGTATCTTACGCTATTTGCCTTAGTTTGATACCCTGCCCAAGGAGCTACTACACCCCAAGTTTCAAACATGACTGAATCAGGAACAATATAATCAGCATATCTGCTTGTCTCATTTATAAATGGATCAACACTTATGAATAGTGGAATGGCTTTTTTGGGATCTTTTAATAACTCTTCAATCTTTTTAGATCCACTTTGCCCATAAACAAAGTTTGCATTAAGTCCAATTAAAGCTTCAATTTTATACGGATACGCTTTAGCGCTATTGAAAATTACTTCGCTCTCAAGGGCATTAGTTAGCGGATACCAAGTATCTCTAGCTGGATATGGATTTTTACCCTCTGCTACTTTTTTTGCATATTCAGTAGTTTTTTCATAAGGAATTCTAGCTCTATCTATCCTATATCCTGATGTTTGCACCTTACCTGGATATGCTAAAAGATTATATTTAACCCCATTAAAATCCTTATACCTTCCACCGCCAACACTCATGCCGCCTTGATAGTTTAAATTCCCCACCATTGCGCCAAGCATCATGATGGCATAGGTTGTATAAAAGCCAGTTGTGTGCATAGTTCCACCATGACAATCAACCGCAGCCTTTCTTCCATGAGAGGTAAACTCTCTTGCTGTTTTTACTATCCTCTCCACGCTAATTCCGCTATTTTGCGCATACTCTTCTAGCGAATATTTAAGTGCAGACTCTTTTAAAATTTGCATTGCGCTTTTTACTTGAATTTTCTCTCCATCAACTTCTAAAATCTCATTTACAAATAGCTTAGCTTTTCCCACTAAAGATGCACTTTTTAACTCTTCATTCTCAATGACTAAAAACTCTTCCTCATTTTTTAAAATCTCACCATCTTTTTCACCACCAATTCTAATTAAATGAGTCGCATTAGTCCATGAGGCATCATTAGCTTTAATCATTGCCTCTTTAGATGGAAGGCTTAAGTACTCTTCATTAAAAAGTTCTTCTTCAATTATCACTCTTAAAAGCCCCATCACAAAAGCTAAATCTCCACCTGGTTTAACTGGAATCCACTCACTCATATCTCCTGCTGCAATCGAATCAGAGTTTGTAAGCATTGGTGCAACGGTAACACACTTCAGTCTGCCCTCTGTTCTAGCTTTTGCTAAAAGCTTTGCCTGTCTTTTAAATGGATTTCCAGCTTGAGCTGGAGCAGTGCCAATAGTAAGAAGATATTCACAATGCTCAAAATCTGGCTTTAAGTGGGGGTATTTATTAAAATCTCCAAGATACGCAGCCTCTCCAGATCTCATTGAAAGCCCGCAAATAGCCGTGTGTCCTAAATAGTTTTGAGTACCAAAAGCTTTAGTTAATCTATGAATGATAAACTGCTTTCTTCCATCATCTCCTGTACCTAATATACAAAGTCCATTAGCTTTTGGGCCACATTTTGGATCATTTGGATCTATTGGGCTCTCTAAATCTCGTATCTTAGCTAAGCCTTTTACTTCTCCTTCTCCAAAAAGATCTCCTCCATTTACTATCTCATCTAAAAGTTGTTTGGGTGAAATTGACACCCATTTATCTTCACCTCTTTTGCCAACTCTTTTAAGTGGAGTTAAAACTCTTGCCTTATCATAATGCCTATCTATGGTTAAATTTCCCCTAGCGCAAGCAGTAGATCTGTAAGTTAAAGCATATGGTGAATCTTTGCCTAGCATTGTAAAACTATCTTTTAATGGAGTATCATATGGAAGCCACGGATCAGTTGATAGTGGATTGTAAGGATTTCCACTAGCTCTTACTACTTTTTTACTCTCATTATCTATCTTAACTCTCATCCCACAATGGCTTGTACAGCCATTACAAACCCCACTTCGCATGGAAAAATCGCTATTTAAATCAAATGAAGTAGCAAGTACTTTTCCCTCACTTTTTATGGCATCACTATAAATGGGGTCTTTTGCTTCCCTTCCTTTTCTGCCCATTGTAGCAACAGTTCCAAGCATATCTTTATAGCCAGCAACTGAAGCGCTTGCTGCTACTAGGGAAGTTCCTATTAGAAAATTTCGTCTTTTAGGCTGCATCATTAACTCCTTTATAATTATCTTCCATCTCTTCATCCCATGGGAAAATTACCGCTACTATTGCAAGTAGTGCTATGAAAGCTGCCCAGTTTGCAGCAACTGAAGATATGCTATTTTGACCAATTAAATTTGGAAGATATGTTGTAAATCCAGGCATACTTCTTGGAATTTCCTGTCCTCCAATGACAGTGTTCCATCTAAAAAGCCAAACTCCAACTGCTGAGATTATCCCTACGCTAAAGACAATCCAAAAGTTTTTTCTAAGTGCACTAAAGCCAACTATCATTGGTAAAATAAGACAAAGTCCATACTCTACATATATAACCATGTCAAAATGAAGTGTAAAAAACTGGTAGAGTAAAAATCTACTCTCCATCCCAAAAGGCATTGCAAAACTAAGCCAAAGAGCTCTAATGACCAAATCAATCACTATAAACCACGCTAAAAGTTTTGCTAAGATTGAAACCATCTCCTTATCAACCCTTAATGATGGAGTGAAAAATCTTTGGAAAATTGGCAAAAGAACAATTAAAAGTCCAGTTCCTGAAACCATAGCTGAAGCTAAAAACAAGATTGGCATTAGTGGCGTGTGCCATAAAGTATTTGCATGAACTGCACCTAAAATATAACCCGTATATCCATGCACACTAAGAGCTAAAGGGATCCCTATGGCGCCTAAAATGAACCCCCATTTATGATCTTTTTCCAAACTTTGTTCATTTAACTCTGTTCTACCAAAGGCTAGACATGAGTATAATTTTTTAGAAAAAGCATTTGCATTTGGGATTCTTTTTACAAAATATGGCCTATATAAAACAAGTGCTTCTATGAGAATTAGGATTGGATAAGCCAATAAAAGCAAAACTCCCCACTTCATTGGAGAAGTGCCAAAGTTTTCCCATCCATATAAAAAGAAGTTTATCACTCTTCCTGGCTGTTTTAAATCATCAATCAAATTAAGTGGCGCAACTGCCAAAAGTACAAAAGCAAGAAGTAGTGAAAAGCCAGCTATTGGCTTAAATTTTTTCCATCCAAAAACATGGGCAAAACTTGAGATTATAAAAGCAGCAGCGGAGCTACCTGTAAACCAAAAATAGTTAGGAATGTCTATCCCCCAAGCACGCATAGGTGCTATCGCGGCAATTGTACTAATATCCATCACTCAACTCCTTTTGGCAACTTTGCCCACTCTTTATTTAGTACACTTAACTCTTTTCTTACTACATCATCTAGCATTGGGCTAGCTTCATGAATCGCTTGAAGTCTATCATCAAGCCCAATGTAAAATACTTGTGGTTTATTTCCTTGATAAGGCTTTAAAACTGTTGTTGGAAAGCTATTAAAAAGTTTAGATACATCAGAATTTGGATCATTTATATCTCCAAAAACTCTAGCCCCACCTATACAGCTCTCAACACAAGCAGGCAACAATCCATCATCTAGCCTATGAGCACAAAATGTGCATTTATCTGCTACTTTTGTCTCATTGTTGAAATATCTTTTATCGTATGGACAAGCACTTAAGCAGTATCCACAACCCCAGCATATTTCGCTATCAACTACAACAAGTCCATCTTCTCTTTTAAATGTAGCTCCAGTTGGGCAGACACTAACACAAGATGGCTCATCGCAGTGATTGCAAAGCTGAGGTAGGTAAGCTTTTCTAACATTTGGGAAAATTCCAAGCTCAAGCTCAGTTACAAATGTTCTATACTGCTCGCTTGGAACTTGATTTTCTACCTTGCAAGCAGCACTACAGGCTTGACAGCCAACACATTTTCTTAAATCTATCACCATGATATAGTGCTTGGAAGAATCACCAATGTATTTTGGATCTTTTTTATCTCTTCCTGGGTTTTTCAAAGTTATGGCATTTGCGGTAGTTGCCAAACCAACCACTGTACCACTCTTTAAAAACTTTCGTCTTGAACTATTTATGGGCATAAGACTCTCCTTTTCAAAGGTTTTGGAAAGTCTATCTACAAAAAGGGAGAAACTAGGGAGTAGGTAAAGAGATGGTAAAACACGCTCCTAAATCGCTATTTGAAACATTTAATTTACCAAAAGAGTTTTTTTCTATGATAATTTTACTCATATACAGTCCAATTCCAGCGCCACTACTTGCATGTTTTGTAGAAAAATATGGCTCAAAAATTTTCTCAATGGGGTTAGTTTTTATACCTCCTCCATTATCACAAACTTTTATAATGATAGAATTATCTTCTTCATAGCTTTCTATTTTAATGAAAGGTTTTTTTATTTCTCTTTCAAGTAAAATATCTTTTGCATTTGCGATTAAATTTAGTAAAACTTGTGAAACTTCATTCTCATACCCATAAGCAAAAAGCTCGCCGCTATGGATGAATTCGCACTTAATATTATTGTTTTTAAGAGCTGAATCCATTAAAAAGGTACTGTTTTGAATGGCTTTATTTATATCAAATGAAGCCATCTTTTTTTCTGTTGCAAAAAAATTCCTAAAATCATCTATGGTTTCAGACATAAATTTTATTTGGATTTGAGCCTCTTTAATCCTTTCTTGAAGATTTTTTGTGGTTAATTTTCCTCTTTCAAAAAGAAGTTCTAATCCAATGAGTATTGCTCCTAAATGAGTTAATGGTTGCCTCCATTGGTGTGCGATATTGCCTATCATTTCACCCATAGAAGCTAGCTTGCTTTGGTGGATTAGCATCTGCTCTTTTTCTTTAGTAAGTCTCTCATTTACCACTCTTTTTTCAATCTCTTTGGCAACTCGTTTTTCTAAAGTAGCATTTAACTCCTCTATACGCCTAATTAAAACTTCAAAACCAAAATGCATTGCTAAAAATATGACAATTGCCAAAATCATCACTATGGTTGCATTTTCATAAATAGCGTGGCTTAACCTCTCTTTATACGGGGTAATGTTTTGGAAAAAATAGAATTTAAAATCTTTATTATCTAGTGTTTCTTGCAAAACTGTATGGGTTTTATAAAAAAACCCATCTGCAAAAAACTCATCTTTTATAGTTTCATTAGAGCCAAGCGAAGCTCTAAAAATAGTTTTTATATTGCCATTTTTTAAGAGCACTAACTCCTCTTTATTTGTAAAAATGAGTCCTTCTAGCCCAATTAATTCACTTATCTCAGTAAGAAAAAATCTAGGATCAATATCAAAAGCGATAAACCCCATGCTCTCCCATGGGACTATCATTCTATATATAAATTTTGGATCTAGCCAAAATCCGTGCATAGCGCTATTTATGTTAATAGAAGGCAGGGTATTTTCACCCAAATATGTTATTAGCTTTCCTTTTTCATCATAAAAGGCCATAGTTAAAAGATGAGGGTTTTCTTTTTTTAAAACATTCCACCTAAATTCTGTACTAGTTTTTAAACTACTGCTATTTTTTGCCTTAAGTGCGCTTGTTACCCCAAAAGAGTTTAAATTGGCATAGCCTCTATTTAGGTAGAAAAACTCTGTCCTTTTTAAGATTTCAGTATAGACTGATTGAACTCTTTCTACAAAAAATCTCTGGGATTCATTGGTGAAATTTTTTGTATCTAAAAATCTTAAATAGACAAAAACAAAAGATGAGAAGATAAAAAGTGCTAAGACTAAAACAATAGTTTTTGTTTTAGTTGAAAATCTTTCATGTAGCCTTAAAAATATCTTATGCAAGGGAGTAGCCTACCCCATAATGGTTTGAAATTATGTTTTCATCTGCTTTTTTTCGCACTGATTTAACTAAGGCTTTAATAGCTTCTTTGCTTGGAGATTCATATCCCCAAAGGTGCTCACTTATAGTTTCAAAACTTAAAACTTTTCCTCTGTTTATCAAAAAGTACTCAAAAAGCCTGCTCTCTTTGTCTGAAAGAGCTACCACTTCACCACTTTTAATAAAGCTTTTTTGACAAAGATCGTATTTTAAATTCTCACCCAACTCCTCTTCAAAAACACCATCTGCTAACTCCATGGCACAAACTTTTAAAGCCTCTAAAATCTCATCTTTATCAAAAGGTTTTGTTAAGTATTTACTTATTTTTTGCTCAACCGCTCTCCATAAATACTCTTCATCTCTATGGGCACTTAAGACTATGATTGGTATTTTGCTATTTTGTTTTCTTACCTTTTGGACAACCTCAAGCCCATCAGCATAAGGCATACAAATATCAACCATCAATACATCTGGTTTTAACTCTTCATAGAGTAAAAAAGCCTCTTTTCCATCTTTTGCACTATATACTTTTTTAAAAAACATTTCCAATATAAAAATTACATTCTCTCTAATGCCATCTTCATCCTCAGCATATAAAATTGTTCTATTTTCTAGCAGATTAAGCGCTCTATTTTGCATTTTTATCTCTTAGCATCTCTCTCATTTTTCTCTCCATTCTCTTCTCAAAAGCTTCATTTGATGGAGACTCTTCATTTGAAAATAGCGCCTTTCCATAAAGCACACACCCTTTATCTCCCGGGTCACACTCTTTTTTTAAAATGGTACATCTATTATCTATATATTTTGGACAACTCCACCCGCCCTTACTCATCATCTCTCCTTTTATCTAAAATATTCTCTAGCGCATGGTTTAACTTTGAGTAAAAAAATGAAAAATCCTCTTCAATTAGCTTTTGAGGATAAACTTTTGCGCCCTGCGTTAACATTAAAGAACTCTCTCCAAACTTCAATTTTAAAAGAGAAGCTGGAACTTTACAAAGAGTTGGCCTTTTTAAAAGTGAGCCTAAAGTTTTAGTAAAAACTCTATTATCCTCAGGATATGGGGAGGTGATATTGTATATGCCTTTTTTATTTTTATCTTTGATGATATTTACAAAAATTCTATAAACATCTTCAATGTGTATCCATGAAAAACCCTGCTTTCCATCTCCTAAAACTCCACCAAAGCCTTTTTTAAAAATTGGCAATACCTCTTTTAAAATTCCACCATTTTTTCCTAAAACTACACCAAATCTAAAAATGACAACCCTAGTTTCATCACTACAAATCCTTAAAGCCTCCTCTTCCCACTCTTTAACAATCTTTACTAAAAAATTATCCCCAAATTCAAGCGAGTTTTCATCATGGTTTTTCCCACTTTTGTAAATCCCAATGGCTGAGGAGGATATGAATACTTTTGGTGGATTTTTCATTGATTTTATAGCATTTGCAATTAATTTTGTAGTTCCTATTCGACTATCTAAGAGCATCTGTTTATATGAAGGTGTCCATTTTTTTATAATCTTTGCTCCTGCTAAATTTATGACAACTTCACAATCTTTAGTGTAGTTAAAAGTGCGCTCTCATCTTTTAAAATTTGTCTTGTTATGGAGACTATCTCATGTCCATTTTCTACAAATCTTTTTGAAATATAGTTACCTATGAAACCGCTAGCCCCACTCATCGCTATTCGCACTCTTCTCTCCATTTAAAAAATAAAAAACATATAGTTTAATTTTAGCTAAAATAACATATTATTATATAAAGTTGGAAAGAAGATGAAAAAGTTACTAATTTTACTTTCAATAGGGAGTTTTCTAATGGCACAAACAATTTTGACTGACAAAGAGAGATATATCATCGAACAAAAGGGGACTGAAGCGCCTTTTAGTGGAAAATATAATGACTTTTATGAAGATGGAGTCTATCACTGCAAAAAATGCAAAGAGCCACTTTTTAAAAGTAAGGCAAAGTTCAACTCAAAATCAGGCTGGCCAAGCTTTGATGATGCCATAGAGGGCGCAGTAAAGGAGTTGCTAGATAAAGATGGATATAGAACCGAAATAGTTTGTGCAAATTGTGGTGCACACTTAGGACATGTTTTTAAAGGAGAGGGTTTTACTAAGAAAAACATAAGACACTGCGTAAACTCACTCTCATTAGAATTTATTGAAGAGTAGCATTTAAAGCCTTCATTATAGACTTTTAGATATAATCGCACTCAAAAAAACTAAAGGGTAACTCGTGGGAGAAAACTCAACTACTTACAATCCACATGAAATAGAAGATAACTACTACAAAATTTGGGAAGAAAGAGGCTATTTTGAAATTGATGGCAACAAAGATATTTTAAAACCAAACAGAAGATTTTCCATCATGCTTCCTCCTCCAAACATCACTGGAAGCTTACACATAGGGCACGCTTTTAACCATACTCTCATAGACATAATGACTAGATATAAAAGAATGGATGGGTATAAGACTCTTTGGCAACCTGGAACTGATCATGCTGGAATTGCGACTCAAAATGTAGTTGAGAGACAACTCTTAGCCAAAGGGATTAAAAAAGAGGATATTGGAAGAGAGAAGTTTTTAGAAAAAGTGTGGCAATGGAAGGAAGAAAGTGGTGGAGTCATTGTCAAACAGATGCGTAAAATTGGGGTTTCACCTGCATGGAGTAGAGAGAGATTTACCATGGATGAGGGATTAAAACATGCTGTTAAAAAATCCTTCATAAATCTTTATAATGAAGGTTTGATTGTAAAAGATAACTACATGGTAAATTGGTGTACTCATGATGGCGCTCTTAGCGACATTGAGGTTGAGTATGAAGAAAACATTGGAAAACTCTACCATTTAAAATACTTTTTTGAAGATAGTAAAGAGTTTGTAGTTGTAGCAACCACTAGGCCAGAAACATACTTTGGAGATACTGCTGTTATGGTAAATCCAAATGATGAGAGATATAAAGATTTAATTGGCAAAACAGTTGTCCTCCCGATAATTGGAAGAAAAATCAAAGTTATAGCAGATAGTTATGTAGATAGTAGTTTTGGAACAGGTTGCGTGAAAGTAACGCCAGCCCATGATGTGAATGACTATGAGGTTGGAAAAAGGCACGGCTTAGATTTCATAACTATTTTTGATGAAAAAGGGATTTTAAATAGTCACTGCGGGGAGTTTGAAGGACTTGAGAGGATTGAGGCAAGAGATAGCGTAGTAAAAGCTCTAAATGATGGTGGTTTCATTGATAAAATAGAAGATTATACAAATCAAGTTGGGCACTGTTATAGGTGTGGGAATATAGTTGAGCCATATATTTCAAAACAGTGGTTTGTCAAGAAAAGCATTGCTGATGGCGCTATAAAAAAAGTAAATGAGGGTTTAGCAAAATTTTACCCATCTCATTGGATAAACTCATTTAATGCTTGGATGAATGAACTTAGAGATTGGTGCATTTCAAGGCAACTTTGGTGGGGACACCAAATACCTGTGTTTTACTGCAACAAGTGTGATAATGAGTGGGCGAGCAAAGAAGATGCCCCAGCTTCTTGTCCAAAATGCAAGAGCAAAGACATTTATCAAGATCCAAATGTTTTAGATACTTGGTTTAGTTCAGGTCTTTGGCCTTTTTCTACTCTTGGGTGGGGAAATGAAAGCTTTGGTAAAGGGGAGCTTTGGAATGAGGATGATTTAAAAGAGTTTTATCCAAATTCACTAATGATAACTGGCTTTGATATTTTGTTTTTCTGGGTAGCTAGAATGCTATTTCAAGGCGAACACGCACTTAATGGACTCCCTTTTAAAGATATATATCTTCATGCTTTAGTTAAAGATGAGCATGGTCAAAAGATGAGTAAATCAAAAGGAAATGTCATTGATCCAATAGACGCGGTAAATAGCTTTAGCGCCGATTCTTTGCGCTTTACTCTAGCCATTTTAGCAATTCAAGGTAGAGACATAAAACTAAGCAATGATAGATTAGAGCAGATGAGAAACTTCACAAATAAGCTATACAATGCTTCAAAATACCTTTTGCTTAATCAAAGTTCATTTAAAAACCTAGATGAAATAGAGATAAAAAGTGATCTTGGAAAATATATGCAAAGTAGGCTTTACCAAACCACTAAAGAGGTTAGACAAAATTTAGACTCGTATAGATTTAATGACGCCGCAACTGCTCTTTATAGATTTTTGTGGAATGAGTTTTGCGACTGGGGGATTGAGCTTAGTAAAGCAGAAAAAAGCTCTGTTAGCGAACTTGGCGCCATTTTCAAAGAAGCTATGAAACTACTTCATCCATTTATGCCATTTATCTCTGAGCATCTTTATCAAAACTTAAGCGCAACTTCACTCAAAGATAGTAAATCTATAATGATAATGAAGTATCCAGAAAAAATAGAGCAAAACAAAGAGATTGAAAACACTTTTAACCTAGTCATTGAAGCCATTGTCTCCATTAGAAGGGCTAAAGCAACCATAGATTTAGCAAACCAAAGCATTGAAGTAGCGCATATAAAACTTCAAAAAAATATTGAACATTTAAAACCATTTATCACAAGGCTTGCAAAATGCAAGAGTGTGGAGTTTGTAAAAACAAATACGCTCAAAGCCATAAGAGATGTGAGTGATAATCTTGAAGTCTTCATCCCATTAAGTGGCATTGACTTAACTCCAATCATAGATAGACTCAAAAATCAAGCAGTAAAACTTGAAAAAGAGGTAGCAAAACTAAATGGAATGCTATCAAATAAAAAATTCATTGAAAATGCCCCAAAAGAGGTTATTTCACAAAATGAAAAGCTTTTTAAAGAAGCAAAAGAGAAGCTTGAAAAAGTAAATGAAGAGTTAGAGAGCTTAACTAAAAAAGATGGTTAATGTTTTTTGAAATTATCAACTTTTTGGTTGAAACTATCGGCTCTTTAGGATACATTGGGATTTTTTTTCTAATGTTTTTGGAGAGCTCATTCTTCCCTTTTCCTAGTGAAGTTGTGATGATACCTGCTGGATATTTAGCTTATAAAGGCGAAATGAGCGCTTACATTGCCATCTTTTTTGGCACTTTAGGCTCACTTGCTGGAGCTTTGTTTAACTACTATTTAAGCCTTAAGTTAGGAAGAGCACTTTTGCTAAAATATGGGAAATACATCTGGTTTGATGAAGAGAAGTTAAATAAACTTGAAATATTTTTCACTAAACATGGTGAGATTTCAACCTTCAATGGAAGACTTCTTCCAGGCATCCGTCAATACATCTCCTTGCCTGCAGGGTTAGCTAAAATGAATCTTTTAAAATTTCAAATCTATACATCTTTGGGAGCTTTCATCTGGGTTAGCATTCTTGTAGGACTTGGATATTTTTTAGGAGATAATGAAGCTTTAATAAAAGAGTATCTAAAGCAGATAATCTTACTACTTTTTTTTCTAATCTTACTTTTTTCAGCTATATACTTTTTTTGGAAAAAAAGAAAAGCCTAAAAAGGCTTAACTATTTTTGCTTTGGTCTAAAAGCTTTTATCACGCTCTCATCAGTTTCAAGATAAGGCCCTTCAATCAAATCTATGCAGTATGGAACTGCTGGAAAAACTGCGTCTAAACACTCTTTTATAGACTTTGGTTTTCCTGGAAGATTTATAATGAGTGCCTTTCCTCTAATGCCAGCAGTCTGTCTTGAAAGAATTGCGGTTGGAACATATTTTAAACTTATCTGTCTCATTAGCTCTCCAAAACCAGGCATCATCTTATCGCAAACTGCTTCAGTTGCTTCTGGAGCTAAATCTCTAGGTGCTGGGCCTGTGCTTCCTGTTGTCACAACTAAAGAGCACCCTTTTTCATCTATCATTTCAATTAGTTTTTCTTCAATCCCTTTTTGATCATCTGGAATCACTTCATAAATATACTCCCAAGGAGAGCTTAAGTAGCTAGTTAAAGTCTCTATGATGGCCTTTCCTGAAATGTCTTCATAAACTCCCGCACTTGCTCTATCTGATAGTGTTAAAATTCCAATCTTTGCTTTCATTTTCTTCCTTAAAAATAGTTTTTTACAATCTCTTTTAATTTTTCTTTTGTGATGCTCTCTTTTTCTAGCAACTCTTTAGTTATAAGCTCAAGCGGCTCTTTTAGCCCTTCTAAAAAGCTCTCAACCTCTTTTAGCGCATCTTCTAAAACCTTTGTGACATCGTTTCCCTGCGGGAGTAAAAACTCTCCCATCCCATAACTTCCTATCATCTTTTCAGCAAGCTCTTTAGCATGAATTAAATCATCTTTTGAGTTTGAAAATTTCTCATTAAATAGCATAGTTGTTGCGGCAGTTCCAGCTAAATAAACTTTTATCTTATTTAATATTTGTGTTTTTGACTCGATTTCACGGTCGATCTCTTTTACTCTATCGTGAGTTATGGTGATTTTGTCAAAATCTACTTCAAACCAGTAGGCACTTAATGCTTTTGCTGCTTGATATGAAGCTTGGATTTTTTTCTCCTCTTCACTATAAGTTAAAACTTTCCTTTTCCCAAGCAAAACCTTCTCTCTTACAGCTTGAAAATCCTCAAATGTAACCTCTTCTTTATTGTTTCTTAAAGCATTAATTGCTGCTTCATTTACTAAAGTTGCAAGAGCAGCCCCACTAAAACCAACGCTTATTTTAGCCACATCTTCAATATCCACGCTGCTTGGTTTACCTTTTAAGTAAATCTCTAAAATTCTTTTCCTATCTTCAAGATCAGGCATAGGTAGGAAAATTCTCCTATCAAATCTTCCAGACCTAAGGAGCGCCTCATCTATCATCTCTAGCCTATTTGTAGCAGCTATTACTATGACTCCAGAACTATCCTCAAACCCATCAATCTCAGTTAAAAGTTGGTTTAAAGTAGCTTCTCTCTCATCATTTCTAAACCCTCCTCTAGCCTTTCCAACTGCGTCAATCTCATCAATGAAGATGATGGATGGTGAATAGGATTTTGCTCTAGAGAAAAGCTCTCTAACTCTTTTTGCCCCCATGCCAACATAGATTTGCACAAAACTAGCACCGCTTTGGTAAAAAAACGGAACATTTGCCTCACCCGCAACTGCCTTTGCTATCATAGTTTTTCCAACACCAGGTGGGCCTATTAATAAAACGCCTTTTGGAAGCCTTATGCCATACTCTTTATATTTTTTTGGATTTTTCAAAAAATCTACGATTTCAGAAAGCTCCTCTTTTACCCCATCAATCCCCGCTACATCTTTAAATTTTAAATTTGATATGGCTGGAGTTATGCGAGAGGGCATCAAAGTTTCAAGCTCAAACGCTTGATTTCTTTGCTTAATTTCTATTTTGTTTTTTTCATTCTCTTTTCTTAAGTAGTAGCCAAAACCAAATATAGCACCTAGAAAAAGGGTTAAAATGATTATGTCTTGAAAAAGTCCAGACTCTTTTGCTACGCTAACAGGGACTTCATTTAATAACTCTTTTAAATTTACTCCATCTTTAATGACACTATATTTATAACTATTTGTTGTTAAAATCACTTCATTATCAAAAATCTTAGCTTTTTTAATGGCTTTAGCCTCTAAAAGAGTTTCATACATTTTCAAATCAATCACTACTGGCCTATTTTTTAAATATGAAAAACCAAGCAATCCAATGACAATTGATAGCGCCATGATTGATATCATAAGCTTTTGTGATTTAAAAATTCGCTTCATTATACCCATCCTTTATGGCATAGCTAGGGAGTTCTAGCCATCTATTTTTCTCATACTCCCCTTCTATTTTTACTAAATTATAAAACTGATCATAGCCAGATGAAAAGCCATTTTCATACTTTTCAACCAAAACTTCTAGTTTGATTTCTTTATGTTTTTTTCTAAAGTTTAAATTATTAGTAAAAACTATATCTTTTAACTCTTTTAATCTCTTTTTAGCAACTTTTTGCGAAACATCAAGATCCATATTAGCAGAGATTGTACCCTCTCTTTTACTAAAAGTAAAACCATGTAGATGAGTTAGGGGAAACTTTTTAAACCACTCTAACGCTTCATTCCAAACCTCATCGCTCTCCCCTGGGTGCCCTACTATATAATCAGTCCCAAGTGCAAACCCCATGGATGAGAGCTTTTCGAAAAGTTTTAAATCTTTTTCAACTTCATTTCTTCTTCTCATTATCTTTAGCATTTTAGAACTTGTGTGCTGAAGGGCAATGTGTAAATGTTTTTCTATATAGTTTTGGCTTAAAACTTCTAACATTTCCTTGTCAATTTGAACTGGCTCAATACTTCCAAGCCTTACTCTTTTAAGCCCATCAATTTCACCAAGAATTTTAAGAAGTCCTCCTAAAGAGCTATTTTTATCTTTTCCATAACTGCCTATGTTGGTTCCTGTTAATACTATCTCTTTATATCCGCTATCAATTAACTCTCTTGCTTGATTTAAAAGAAGCTTCTCATCATAGCTTCTAGCCTTTCCTCTAACTGTTGGGATAATGCAGTAGCTGCACTGAAAATTGCACCCCTCTTGTATTTTTATAAAGGCTTTAGTTTTATCACTTTTTATGCTTTTTTGCTCATCTAGTTTGGTTAAATCTCCTTTTTGTACAAAAGGCTTATTTAGGCTTAATAGTTCATTTAAGTTACCTTTTTTTGAGTGTCCAAGTACTCCAAAAACTAATCCACTCTTTTTTAAACTCTCACCCTTGCTAAGAGCCCCACACCCAGCGATTATGACCCTTTTATTTAAACTATTCATCTTTTTTATATATGCTCTTACAGTTGCATCGGCACTATTTGTAACAGTACAAGAGTTTACAACTACAATTTCCGCTTCATTTTCACTAAAAACTCTTTGGAAATTTTCTAAATTTGCAGCTATTAGCTCGGTATCATAGATATTTGTCCTACATCCAAAAGTTTTAAAAAAAACCTTATTCATCAAATATCTAACTCCTCACTAAGGTTAACTGGCGGTAGTTTTTTAATCTTATCTTTTAACTGAATAGTTTGAGTAGGGAAGGCTATGGCTATATCTTCTGTCTCATTAATCATATCTATTATCTCCGCACTTATGGTACTTCTAAGAGACAAAGCCGCATATGAATTAGTCATATACCATATGCTAATGGTAAGCCCATGAGGCTCTAAAATAGAAAAGATTCTAGGCTCAACATTTGTATTTTTCAAGCTATATTGATTTCTAAGCAAGTTTAACTGCTTTCTAGCTATGTCCGTGTATCCTTTGGAGTACTTTTTAGCGATTGTTTTTATGAGATACATAGCTTTTTTATGGTTTGAATCAAAGGTTATGGTTACATCAATTCCATCCCAAACTGTTTTCATGCTTAAATGCGTATAGTTTGAGATTAAGGTAGTAAAAATGTAATTGTTTGGGATAAATACAATCCTTCCAGATCTTCTACTTTCCATGTATGAAGTAAGGGTAATATCCTCAAAAACAGTCATTCTAAGTAAAGATATGTCGATAATATCTCCAACATAAGTAACTCCATCTTTTTGCACTTTGATTCTATTTCCAACATGAAAACTACCGCCAATCATAATGACAATCCACCCAAGCAGACTCATAAACATATCTTTCATAGCAATTGCAAGTCCAGCGGAAGCAAAACCTACAACAGTAACAAGATATGTCACATTTTCTATGTATGCAAAGAGTAAAATGAGAACAATAAGAGTGATATTTATGAAATTTATCACCTTGTTTGTCATATAAAGTCTCTCATTATCTTCAATATAACGCTTTGAAGCAAATTTGAGAAAAAAGGCTAGCAAGGATACAATAAAGATGATAACCGCTATCGAGACACTGCTTTTAATCTGCTCTTTTATGTCTGAGGTTACCCTAATAGTGGCTTCATTTACCTTTTTTTCATAAACTGCAAAAGTTGTGCTAAAAAGTTCTTTTGCCTCTTTGAATTCATTAAGTTTTAATGTCGTATCTTCTAATTCATTTAAAAATCTATCTTCTTGAGTAAAATCTACAATTTTTTCTAAAAGTTCCTTTTTAACTTCAAGTCTTTGGATTAAAATCTCAAGTCCAGAAAGATTTGAAAAAAAGCTATCTTTTTGTAAATGGAGTTGCTTTATGTAAGAAAATCCTGAAATTATCGCAAAAGGATTTGATATTTTAGATGCTTGTTCAATTTCTGGTGGCTTTATCATCTCTGTAAAAGGGGATTTTGTAAATTCGCCAAGTAGTTCGATTTTCCTATGGATAGTCTCTTTTTTCTTCTCTATCTCTTCTATTTTTGCTCTATTTTCTTTTGTATTTCTTTTTTTAAGCTCAGCTATTGCTACATTAGCTCTATTTAACTCTTCACTTAACTCTTGGTGGGTTAAAAAATTGCTATATCTTGTTAGCCAAACACTATTTTTAAGCTCTTTATCAATACCTTCTACCTCTTTTTCTAAAGCAATTACTAACTCTTTTTCCACAAAATCTAAACTATTTTCAATAGACTCTTGAGCAAATAGAGTAAAAGTTAAGATAAAAAGTAAAAGAAGTTTTTTCATTTGCAAAACTTTTTAAGAGAGTTTAAAACTTTTTCTTTAGGGATATTATCTCTTAATTCATACCCTCCAATCCCCTTTGGAAACACAAAGGTTATCTTATCATTATGGCTTTTTTTGTCTAAGAAAAATGCTTCATAAAAACTCTCTAAATCTTCAATTTTAAAGTCAAAATCTATCTCATTTTTAGCCAAAAGTGCTAAAATCCTCCCTTTCTCATCTTCGCTTAAAAGTCCCAAATCATACGCAAGCTCATTTGCCATCTTTATCCCAATGGCAACAGCTTCGCCGTGTAAAAACTCTTTATAATTAGTTTTATTCTCAACCACATGTCCAAAAGTATGCCCATAGTTTAAAACAGCTCTAACTCCAGCCTCTTTTTCATCCTCTTTAACAACTTTTGCCTTTAGTCCAATGCTTTTTGCAATGGCTTTTTGCAAATCTTCACTTTTGTTTAAATCACTTTTTTCTAAAAAACTTACAAACTCTTCATCAAAGGTTGTAGCTATTTTTATCATCTCCGCAATGCCAGCTCCAACCTCTCTTTTTGGCAAAGTAGTTAAAAAATGGCTGTAACAATAAACTGCGATTGGTTGATGAAAAGCGCCTATTAGATTTTTGCCAAATTTTGTATTAACCCCTGTTTTTCCACCCACACTTGCATCAACTTGCGCTAAAAGTGTAGTTGGAATTTGGATAAAATTTACCCCTCTTAAAAATATAGCTGCGCAAAATCCTGTTATGTCTCCAACTATGCCCCCGCCAAAGGCTATGAGGGTAGATTTTCTATCAAACTTATGTCTCATTAACTCTAAAAGTATAAACTCTGCTGTTTCTAAATTTTTAAACTCTTCACCATCAGCTATTTTTATGATGATAAAATCATTTTTTATCCGTTTTTTTAGCCACTCTAAGTGTAAAGAAGAGACTTTTTCATTTGTGATGATAGCTAGTTTGCCACTAACTTCAATCTCTTTTTCTTCATCAATGTAAATTTTATAACTCTTGCTAATAGTTGGAGAAAAATCAATATCTATAATCATAGTGCTACTTTGGGTGAAATTAAGGGATTTTACCCAAAAAGCTCTTAAATAAAACTATGCTTCAGTTGGAATAAAAAGTTGATAACTTCGCTCAAGCCTATATGAAAGCCTCTCTAAATCTGTTGAAAAAAGAGCACTAAATTGTGACTCAATCACCTTATGATGAAATGGTACAAAATGAAGCAAATCTTCTCTTTTTTGAAGTTGCAAAAGAGGGTTTTTTTCTGAACTTTGAATAACTTCAACCTCTTTTCCAAAAAGCTTAGATAGGTTTTCAAAATGCTCTACTAAAGAGCTTTTTTGAGATAAAGTATCTGGATTGTAGTGGTAAAGACTAACTTCTAAATCAAGCTGAGTGCAACAATCTAAAATGACAGATGAATCTTTTTCTATCTCTTTGCTATCGCTTGCTAAAATAGCTCCTACCTTTAACTTATCAAAGCCCCATTTCCCAATCTTTAAAATGGGTATTTTAGAGCTATAAAGAAGCTCTCTTTTTGCATTAAAGTAGTTTAAATCAGTTACGAAAAGCCCTATGTCAAAGTTTGCAATATCTGCAATTAGAAAATCACTTAAATCTTGATTTTTATAATCTACATCTACTATTACAGTTTTATCTTGAGTATCTCTTAATTTGTCATACAGTTCATTTAAAGTTGGATTGATGATTTTTATGTAGAGTTTTTTGCTATTGATTTTTTCGTGCATTATGAGTGAATCGCTTAAGATTGACTCAATCTCTTTATGGCTCATATTTTTCATATCTAAAACAGTGTATATATTGCTTCCAAAAGGTGATGGAAACCTTCCAATATCTTGCTTCACACTTTTAAAAACATTATTTAATACATTTGGATCTCCAATGGTTAAAAGCACATCATTTGGCTGGATCATCAGCGTTGGCCTAGCAAGAATTAGTGCATTATTTCTATAAAGCGCTACAATTCTCCACTTTCTTTGCTGGATACTTGCAATGTGCCTATATACATATGAGCTTCCAATTGGAACTTGTATCTCCATGATTTCGCCAACTCCAAGCCCAACATTATGCGCAATGATTGGCATATCAAATAAATAATCAGTAAACCTAGAGGCTAAAACCTCCCTTGAATTTATCAAAACTAAGTTCTCATCTTCAAAATCAACTCCCCACCTATCAAGTAGTACAACTTGAACTTTACTATTTAATCTTCTAATGTTTTCATAAGTTCCCAAAGCATCTATTCTTTTGCTAACTAAAACCATGATTTGAAAAAACTCTTGTCTTAAAATGATAGATAGTTTTGCAAAGCTTGTAGGATCAAAATTAAAAAATGTAAAGTTTTCTGGCTTGGATATTTCTGGAATTGTTTTTTTGTGGTAAGTTATGACGCTGTAGTGATTATTGCTATCCCTATATGCCATAACCCTTTCTAAAAAATGTTTTGCTAAAATGCCATCAGCAATTATAAGAATTTTCTTCATTAAAGCTCCAAAAAAAAGGATAGTATACCAAAATGCAATTTAACTTAGAAGCAACAGATGGCTTAGCAAGAGCTGGCACAATCACCACGGCTCATAGCAAAATTAAAACCCCCATATTTATGCCTGTTGGCACAGTAGGAAGTGTAAAAAGCTTAGACGCCTTTGATATGCAAGAGATTTTAAAGGCAAAAATCATTTTAGGAAACACATATCATCTATATTTAAGGCCAGGAAGTAGCACCATAAAAAGCTTAGGAGGCTTACACGGTTTTACAAAATTTAAAAACAGTTTTTTAACTGATAGTGGAGGTTTTCAAGCTTTTAGCTTAAGCGATATTTCAAAACCAGATGAAGATGGCATAACTTTTAAAAGCCACATTGATGGCTCAATGCACCGCTTTACTCCAGAATCAGTCATCAAAACTCAGCAAGATTTTAACTCAGACATTATGATGGTACTTGATGATTTAGTAGCTCTTCCTTCTTCAAATGAGAGGATAAAACTCTCAGTTGAGCGAACTACTAGATGGGCTAAAAGAGCTTTAGAATTTCACCAAAAATCAAAAGAAAATGGGATTGGAGTAGATCAAAATATCTTTGCCATCATCCAAGGAGGAGATAGTAAAGAGTTTAGAAAAAAATCTGCAAATGAACTTTGTGAGTTTGATTTTGATGGATTTGCCATTGGCGGACTTAGCGTTGGTGAGCCAAATGAAGTTATGTATGAGATAACAGAGTTTACTACTGATTTTATGCCTCAAAACAAGCCAAGATACTTAATGGGAGTTGGAACACCTGAGGATTTAGTTGAGTGCATTAAAAGGGGTATAGATATGTTTGATTGCGTGATGCCAACTAGAAATGCAAGAAATGGAACTTTATTTACCACCTTTGGAAAGGTAAATATCAAATCTGCTAAACATAAAAATGACGACTCCCCCATAGACTCAAACTGCACTTGTTACACTTGTCAAAGATATAGCAAAGCCTATTTAAATCATCTTTTTAGAGCAAAAGAGCTTACATTTTTTAGACTAGCAAGCTTGCACAATCTTCACTACTATCTCTTTTTAGTAAATGAAGCTAGAGAAGCTATATTAAGTGGATGTTTTGAAAAGTTTTACAAAGATTTTTACAGTAAAAGGCTAGATTAACTCTCTAGCCTAATTTTAATGGAAGCTTCATGAGCCCCTAAACCTTCAGTATCAGCAAGCAGCGCACAATCTTTTCCTAAAGAAAAAAGTGCCTCTTTACTAAAACTAATAATGGAAGATTTTTTCATAAAATGCTCTACATTTAAAGGTGAATAAAACTTAGCCGTGCCGCCTGTTGGCAAGGTGTGGTTTGGCCCAGCTATATAATCCCCTATTG
>JAAYLJ010000079.1 GCA_012521935.1 Campylobacteraceae bacterium
ATATCTTTAAAAGGAAGCTTAACTGAAGCAGACTGGAAAGCACATATTCCTTATGAAAACATAGATGATTTAATCAAAGCTTTAGAGCAAGCAAAAGCAGAGTTTAACAAGTAAAAAGAGCCTTTCTAGGCTCTTTTATAATTTTCTACAAATTTTTTAATCCTACCAATTCCCTCTTGAATGCTAACTTCATCAGTTGCAAAAGAGAATCTAAAATATCCATCACATCCAAAACCAGAACCTGGAACTGTTGCAACTTTTACCTCTTCAAGCATTTTTTTACAAAAAGTCATTGAATCAGGCTCTATCTCTTTGCAGTTAATAAATAGATAAAAAGCACCATCTGGTTTAAAAACTGATAACCCTTTTATTTGACTAAATAGCTCAACTGCCATATCTCTTCTTTTTTCAAAAGCTTTTTTCATATATAGCATTTCATCATTAGCTTGCCCCAAAAGAGCTGGAATAGCGGCTTTTTGAACGATAGAGCAGATATTTGAAGTACTTTGACTTTGAAGATTTTTAATGGCACTATTTAACTCATCCATCACGCTTGCCATATAACCAAATCTCCATCCAGTCATTGCGGCACATTTGCTAAGCCCATTTATAGTAACTGTTCTATTAAAAAGATCCTCACTAACTGAAGCTACAGCTGTAAAAGGTTTTCCATAAATTAATTTTTCATACATTTCATCTGAAGCAACAATGATTTTTGTACCTTTTAAAACTTCGCCCAAAGCTTCTAACTCTTTTTTAGAATATACTGATCCAGTTGGGTTTGAAGGTGTATTTAAAATCAGTGCTTTAGTTTTTGGGGTAATTGCACACTCTAACATCTTAGGGGTAATTTTAAAATCAGTTTCCTCATTAGTATCTATAAAAACAGGAACTCCCTCGCAATAAAGAATGATTTCAGGATAAGTTACCCAGTAAGGAGCAGGTACAATAACCTCATCTTTTGGATCTATAATGGCTTGAAATAGGTTAAATAAAGAGTGTTTAGCCCCAACATTTGTAATAATTTGAGAAGTTTCATATCTTAAGCCGTGATCTCTTTTAAGTTTTGTTTGAATGGCTTGAAGAACTTCTGGAGCGCCTGGGATCGCAGTATATTTTGAAAAACCACTGTTTATTGCCTTTATAGCTTCATCTTTTACAATTTTCAAGGTATCAAAATCTGGCTCTCCTGCTGAAAAACTCAAAACATCAATCCCCTCATTTTTCATTTGACGAGCCTTGGATGAAATAGCCATAGTTAGGGACTCTGATAAGACTTGAACTCTTTGTGAAAGCATGTGACTCCTTAAGTAAAAATTATAATGATTATACCATAAAGAAAATATTGGACTTTTAATCTTTGATTGTTTTTATGAAGGATTTATAGATTTCATCTAGCTCACTATCTTCATCAAGCAAGCCTTTATGCTCTTCATTAATGGCCTCTTCAATATTAGCAACCCTTTTTACCAAATATGCAAAAAGCTCTTTATTAATATCTGGAATTTTATTGTGCGCTCTTGGGTTTTTATCTCTTCCTTTATCTATCACTCTAGCTGGTATTCCAACAGCAGTTGACTCATCTGGTACATTTTTTACTACAACAGAATTTGAACCAATTCTACAATTTTTTCCAATGACTATATCACCTAAAATCTTTGCGCCAGCTCCAATAACCGCTCCATCTTCAATAGTAGGGTGCCTTTTAACTCCCTTTTCAAGGCTAACTCCACCTAAAGTGACTCCTTGGTAAATTAAAACATCATTTCCAATGATTGCTGTTTCACCAATGACCACTCCAATGGCATGATCTAAAAAGACTCTTCTGCCTATTTTAGCGCCTGGATGAAGATCTACGCTTGTTAAAAATTGAGAAATACCCATTAATATTCTAGCTATTTTTTTAAATCCATTTTGATGCAAAAAATGCGCTACTCTGTAATTTACCACTGCCCAAACGCCTGGATAGTTAAAAAAAAGTTCAAATCTTGATTTAAAAGCAGGATCGTTTTTACTAGGCATTGAAAAGTCTTCTTTTATTAACTCCCAAACAGACATCTCTTTCATTCATTTTCCTTGCCAATTGTTTTTAAGTAGCCATTATCGTTTAAAAATAGATAAATTTCCCCCAATATATGCTTTCTTTGTCTATCATCTATTAAGTTTGAATTTTCAATCCTATCATATAAATTATCTTGAATCTCTCTTACATCATAATCTAAATCTTCCAAAATATCTTGGATACACTGAGACTCTAGCAATCCTTCTATTTTATAGCCTCTCTCCTCACCATCTTCAATGCGAATAACAGCTTCAGTTGGGTGGGTAAAAAGATTATGTTTCATCCCTAAAACTTCTTGATACGCCCCAACTAGAAAAAACCCTAAAAAGTAATTTCTCTCAGCCACATCAACATCATGCAAAAATAGAGGGTTTTCTGGACTAAATCCTATCTCTCCATCACTATCACAGGTTATATCCCAAAGTGAAGCTGATCTTGTTGGTGGCTCATCTAATCTATCAAGCGGCATAACAGGAAAACTTTGATCTATCCCCCAATAATCAGGCAAGCTTTGAAACATAGAAAAATTTACCAAATATCTCTCTTGAACTCTTTCTTGAATATCCATTATCTCTGTATAGTGCTTGTCTCCTAGCATTCCAACAGCTTTTTTAATGATTAAATTTACTAAAACTTCAGTATTGGATCTATCTTGAAGATCTATATATCCTAAGTCAAAAAGAGTAAGCAGTGACTCCATATGATCTATGCTATCATGCAAATACTCTAAAGCATTACTAGGCTTAATAGCTTTAAATAGTTCATAAAGCTCTGTTATAAGAGGCGGGTTCTCTTTTTTTAATTGGAGTTTTCCCTCAGTATATTCTTGAGAAAATAGCTCCAGCACTGGAGCCACTAAAACTGCGTGACTAGCGGCAATATACCTTCCAGATTCAATAAAAATATCAGGTTCTATCTCTTGTTTTTGATTTGCAATAGTTTTAAGCAAGAAAACAACGTCATTTGCATATTCAGCTAAAGTATAGTTTCTACTTGGAGTGTTTTTATATTGAGAATACTCAATCGCTAAACCTCCGCCTAAATTTATAGCTCTTAAGTTTTTAGCACCCATTTTACGAAGTTCTGCATATATATTTCCAGCCTCTCTTAAGGCTTTTTTCAAAGGGTTTATATCTGTTATTTGAGAGCCAATATGAAAATGAATCATTGTAAAACTATCTAAAAGATTGGCTTCTTTTAGCATATTAATAGCTTTTATAAGCTCAGTTGAAGTAAGTCCAAATTTAGAGTTTATTCCTCCGCTTTTTGCCCAAATTCCAATCCCTGAGCTATGAAGCCTAATTCTAAGTCCTATGTTTGGTTTTGGTTTAAATCTCTCATTTACAGTCTCAATGATGCTCTCAAGCTCATTTAGCCCCTCAATTGTAAGAGTTATATTGTGCCCCATTTCAGCTGCGATAAAGCCAATATTTATCATCTCTTTATCTTTAAATCCATTTACAGTTATGGGCGCTCCATCATTATTGTAACTCATTGCTAGCAAAAGCTCAGCTTTTGAGCCAGCTTCAAGCCCGTATCCATAAGGTTTTCCAACTTCAACTAAGTTTTTTACAAAACCTGGATATTGGTTAACTTTTAATGGATATACAGCATTAAAACTACCCTCGTAATGAAACTCGACTTTTGCTTTTCTAAAACTATTGTAAATAAGATCAATCTGTTTTTTAATTAGATGAGGAAATCTTAAAAGAATTGGGCCTCTTATTCCATCTTCTCTTATCTCTTCTACTATGTCATAAAGGGCTGGCTTGATTCCTTTATTTACACAAACTTTTCCATTTTCAATAATAAAGTTATTATTTCCCCAAATATTTAATCCATAGTTAGCCATGATCCATCCTTAAAAGTAGAGTAGGGGACAGTTCTCTCCTCTTTGTTTTCCAAATTTTTTACCCAAACTGTATCATCTATTAACTCATTTTCACCAATGCAAGCACACCATAAACACTCACTTTTATCAGCTTGTTTTAGGTGAGATTTTAAACTTTTTAACTCATACTCATAAACTGTTTTTATTTTTTTTCTAAGCTCATATGTAGCTTTTAAAGCTTTTTTTGTTGCACTTTCACTTAAAACTCCCAAATATACTCCACTTCTAGGCTCTAATGGTGGTTTGGCTAACTCTAAAAGTCTTTCAATGCCCATTGCAAAACCAATGCCTTTTGTTGGTTTTCCACCTAAAAATTCAACAAGTCTATCATATCTACCTCCGCCAGCAACGGCACTTTGAGCACCTATCTCATCACTAATAAATTCAAATGCACTCTTAGTATAATAATCAAGTCCTCGAACTAACCAAGGATCTAAACTAAAATCGATCTTCAAAATAGTCAAAAACTCTTGAAGATTTTTAAAATCCTCACTACAAGAAGAGCACAAATGATCTGTTACCAAAGGCGCATCTTTTAGCTGCATTTGACAATTGCTATTTTTACAATCTAACACTCTAATTGGATTTAACTCTTTTCTTCTTAAGCAATCTTCACAAAGATTTGGAATTTTATTTAAAAACTCTATTAATTTTTCTCTATATTTTGGCATACACTCAGGGCAGCCTAAAGAGTTTAATTTTAGCGTTGCTTTAACTCCTAAATTATCCAAAATCTCTTTTAGCATCGCTATAATAAATGCGTCTTCTTTAGGATCATCAATCCCAAAAGATTCAACTCCAAATTGATGAAACTGCCTAAATCTGCCTTTTTGTGGCCTTTCGTACCTATACATTGGGCCATGATAAAAGTACCGTTTTTTTACCCCAGCTCTATCCATTTTATGCTCTATGAAAGCTCTAACCACCCCAGCAGTTCCCTCAGGCCTTAAGCAGACATCATTTCCACCTTTATCTACAAATCTATACATCTCTTTTCCAACAATATCGCTACTCTCGCCAACGCTTCTTAAAAATAGTGAACTCTCTTCTAAAATAGGAGTTTGAACTAATTCAAATCCATATTTTTTAGCAATATTTGTAGAAGTTTGGATAACAAATTCATATCTTTTATTTTCTGGCTCAAATAGATCTTTCATCCCTTTTAAAGCTTTTATCATTTTATAAATCCTTCAATACTTTTTGCAATACTCTCAATGTTACGAGAAGCATCTATGTGTAAAATAGGAAGTTCTACCCTTTTTAAAACACTCTTCATCTTCTCTTGAACTTTCATTAAATAATCAACCCCTCTAAGCTCAATTGCATCTAACTCTTTTTCTTGAAGCCTCTTTTTAATCAAGCTAGTAGTAGTTTCAAAAAAGACAATCTTCCCTTCAAAACTTCCACCAAGAGCTAATCTATTTAATAAAAACAAAGTTCCTAAATCTACCTCTATCTCATTAGCAAGCGCGTAAGAGATGCCAGAAATGAACCCTCTATCACTTAAGATTAAAGAGTTTTTATTTGGATATATAACCTCTTCATAGTGCTGAGCTCTATCAGCTAAAAACAAAAACAGCTCACTTTTGCTTGATAGTGGTTTTTTTTGCCCTAAAATAAGTTCTCTTAAGCTAACGCCAAGCTGCGTACCACCTGGCTCTTTCGTGAGAATGGCATTTGGAAAACTGTTTTTTATCATATTTATCTGCGTTGATTTGCCAGTAGTATCAACCCCTTCAAACCATACAACCAATTAACTCTCCTTGAGGTATTTTAAAATTGAAGATGGAACTAAGTGGCTAACACAGCCATTATATTTTAAAATGGATCTAACAATAGATGAGCTAATGAAGGCATTTTCTAGGCTAGGCATTAGATACATTGTCTCAAGCTCTTCCCATAAAGATGAGTTTGCATAACCAATTTGCAACTCATACTCAAAGTCACTTACTGCTCTTAAACCTCTAATGATCATCATTGCGTTATTTTCTTTTGCAAAATCAACTAATAGCGTATCAAAAGGTACAACTTTTACTGTTTCAAACTCTTTTGTTGCTTCTTTAGCCATTTTTACCCTAGTTTCAATGCTATAAAGCGGACTTTTTTCACTAGAGATTGCAACTGCTACAATAACCTCTTCAAAAACTCTTGTCGCTCTTTTAATGATGTCAATATGCCCATTAGTAATAGGATCAAAAGTGCCTGGATATACCGCTTTATCAATGAAGCTCATCTTCCCACCTTTTAAAAAGATTGTGAGGGATATTTAAAAAATCAAACCATTTCCCAATTAAAAAATCTTCCATTTCATCTAAAGTTTGCGCATTTGAATAGTATGCTAATACTGGAGGTGAGATACAAACTCCAAGTCTTGAGAGTTTAAGCATATTCTCAAGCGCAATTGCGCTAAAGGGCATCTCTCTTGGAGCTAAAAGAAGTTTTCTTTGTTCTTTTAGCATAACTGAAGCAGTTCTAGTTAAAAGATTGTCGCTAATTCCATTTGCTATTTTTGCTAAAGTGTTCATACTACAAGGGATTATCACCATACCATCATTTAAAAATGATCCTGAAGCACTCACTCCGCCACTATTTAAATCATCTAAAACTATCTCATTTAACTCTTTTCTCTCAACCTCTTTTGCGCCATCAGAGTAAATTGAGTAAATTTCATAATCTTTTGGCAAATTTTTTTTAAATTTTGCTGCCAAATGAACTCCGCTTGCGCCACTAACGCCTAAAATAATCCTTCTCATTCTACTATCAATACCTTTTTACTTGAAATAACGGTGGCATTATAAATTTTTCCATCACTTGATCTTACTCTAACCCTATCTCCCTTATCTCCACTTGTTAAAGCTATGGCAGGAATAGAGAGCTCCAACCCTCCATCTTTTATCACAGCATGAACAAACTCTTGCTTTAATAAAAGAGGTTTTTTATCTATATGCCTTCTTAATAAAAGCGTCCCCTCTTTTACAAAATGCCTTATTTTCCACTCATTATCTTCTATGCTTAAAAGAGGATAATCGCTTAAATTACTCAACTCAAATTTAGTCTTTTCAACCATATAAGGGGTTAGGATTGTACCCTTTGAGAGATTATTTTTTGCTTTAACTCCACTAATGAAAGCCTTTATCTCATATTTGAAAAAAACTCTTTTGCTAAGTCCTCTCTCATCTAAAAAAATTGCGGAAAAGCTGCCTCTATTTTTTTTTAAATTTGCATCATTTATATTTAACTCTTTGAAAATATAGTTATCATCTTTTGGTAAAGAGTTTTGAGCTAAAAGTAAAAAATCTTTAAATTCAATCTCTTCATAAGCCTCTTCATAAGCACTTTTTAAAGCATTTTCTAAAACTTTTAAATTGCTATTTGTTGTACAGTTTTTTGTAATGGAGATAATGTTTTCACTAAAATTTTCTACCTTAAATCCCTTAGTATTTAAAATCTCTTTTAATTTAATAGAAGGAATTTGAAATTTGGAAACATTAGGGATTTCTAAGATTTTCATATCTGCTTTGACATCTTTTTTTAAATCTAAAAGCATTAAAAAATCCCCATTAATACAGTAGTGCTCTTTTAATTTAATCTTATCTGCTTGAAGTGTTATAAAAAAGGTTAAAAGTATAAAAATGGAGCGGGAAACGAGGTTCGAACTCGCGACCCCAACCTTGGCAAGGTTGTGCTCTACCACTGAGCTATTCCCGCGAAAGTAGGGTGAAATCTTAACAAATATTTTATATATTGTCAATATTTTCACCACTTAAATCTCCTAGTTTAGGGCAGTAAAATGATTTCAATCTCTTTTTCTTCTTCAATTAAACTCTCATCTTCTTTGCTAATAAAAAGAGCATTACTCTCTAGTAAAGGGGTTAGCATACCTGAGCCATACCTATTGTCTCTAGTTACATGAAAAAAACCATCTTCATACCTGCCTAGCACTAGCTCAGTTCTGCCACCTTTACATTTAAATGCTTTTTTATTTAATGCTTTAAACTTTTTATTAACCCCTTTTTCTATGCCTAAAGCCTTAAATAGGGCAGGGATAGCAAAAAGAATAGTATTTAAATACGCAGCCATTGGATTGCCTGGCAAGGATATGACACTACTTTTTCCTATCTTTCCAACCATGGTTGGCCTTCCTGGCTTTAAATTTACTCCATGAAAAATCTCTTTTAATCCATGAAAAGTAAAACTATCTTTTATAAAATCAGCCTCACCCATGCTAATCCCACCGCTTGTGATGATGAAATCATAATCTTTTAACCCTCCGATAAACTCTCTTGAGCTATCTTTATCATCTGGGATGACTCCAGCATAATTAGCTTTAAAACCATAGCTTTCTAAAATCGCTTTTATGGCATATCCATTGCAATTATATATCTCATCTTCACTGCTTTCCTCCCATGGCTCTTTAAGCTCATCTCCAGTTGAAACAATCACTACCAAAAGATCCGCGCAAATAGGCAAATGAGTAATGCCCTGAGCTGCTAACATTGCAATAAAAGAAGGTGATAAAATCTCCCCTTTTTTAATTAAAACAGAGCCTTTTTTCTGCTCTTCACCCTTAAATCTAAACGCATTTCCCTTTTTTATCTTAGCTGGCATTTTTACTTCATTTTCATCAAAAAAAAGCGCATCTTCAAATGCTAAAATGGTATCAGCATCATCTGGCACTTTAGCACCAGTCATTATTTTATAGCACTCATTTTCGCCTAAAGATGGCACAACATTATCTCCAGCAAATATAGTTTTTTTAATTTTTAAAGTTTTTAAACCCTCTTTATATGAAAAAGCAAAGCCATCTAAAGCAGCATTATTAAATGAAGGGAGATTTTTTTGACATACGATATCTTTTGCTACAACCTTGCCTAAAGCCTCTTCAAGTGGAACTATTGAAATCTTATCTCTTATCTCTACTGCTTCTAAACTCTTTTTTAAAGCTATTTCAAAATTCAACTCTCACTCCTTAATCTTTCTATTTTAGCACCTAGTTTAGCCAATTTTCCTTCCAAATCCTCATACCCTCTATCTAAATGATAAATTCTATGAATCCTGCTCTTTCCCTTTGCAACTAAAGCAGCTAAAACTAGAGCTGAGCTTGCTCTTAAATCTGTTGCCATAACTTCTGCTGCGGTTAATTTCGATCTACCAAATACAGTTGCGCTATGACCTTTGAGCTTTATCTTTGCACCCATTCTAACAAGTTCACTCACATGCATAAATCTATTCTCAAAAAGTCTCTCATCAATAACACTTGTTCCATTAGCTTGAGTGGCTAAAGCCATGAACTGGGCTTGCATATCTGTTGGAAAACCTGGATATTCAGTAGTTTCAACATCAAAAGGTTGAATCTGTTTTGCAGGTTTTAATGTAATTTCTCTTTTCTTTTCTTCAATTTCAAATCCCATTTTAACAAGTTTTCTAGTAATAGCTGTTAAATGCTCAGGAATAATGGAGGTTAAAGTAATTTGACTATTAGTAATAGCTCCTGCACAAAGATAGGTTCCAGCTTCAATTCTATCTGGGATAACTTCTATATTTTCAATTGGCAAAAGCTTCATTGAAGAGCCTTTTATGATTAATTCATCTCCTCCAATACCTTCAATATGAACACCAGAGTTAGCTAAAACTTCACAAAGTTGTACAACTTCAGGCTCTTTTGCAACATTGATAAGCGTGGTTGTTCCATGAGCTAGAGCTGCTGCCATAATGATATTTTCACTTCCAGTAACAGTGATTTTATCAAAAACAATGGTAGCTCCTTTTAGCCCATTTTGCGCCTTTGCTACAACATATCCTTGTTTTATCTCTATGGTTGCCCCCATCTGTTCAAGCGCTTTAAGGTGCAAATCTATCGGTCTTTGCCCTATGGCGCAACCTCCTGGCAGGGAAACTTCACACTGTCCAAAGCGAGCAAGTAAAGGGCCTAAAACAAGAATGGATGCACGCATTTTTCTAACAATATCATAATTCGCACATGTAGAGTTGATTTTTGTACTATCTAAATACATAGTTTTGTTTTCAAACTTTGTAGTTGCCCCTAAATTTGAAAGAAGCGTAGCAAAGGTTCTAATATCAGCTACATTTGGAACATTTGATATTTTAATGGGGAGAGATGAGAGGATAGAGAGAGCCAAAAGGGGTAGGGCGGCATTTTTTGCTCCAGAAATTTGAACACTTCCACTTAACTTATGACCGCCCTCAATTTGCAATAAATCCATTTCACAGAATCCTTTTATAAAATTAGAAAAGATTATAATAAGATTTTAATTAGAAGCTTCTGCGGAAAAATTATTTTCCTTTTATATTAATTAGGTAGTATCATTATTTGAGAATATTTAGAGGCAGAGAATTGAAAGCCACTAAGATATTTATAATTTTTTGTATAGCTGTTTTTATACTTCAGCAACTCTATCCAAGTACTGCTTTTTACTTTGGTTTAAACCTATATTTTTTTAAAAATTTATATCTTTGGCAACCTTTAAGCTCTATGTTTATGCATGGTAATTTAATGCATTTAGCCATGAATATGGCTGTTTTGTATCAATTTGGCTCACTTTTAGAAAGAAATTTAGGTACAAAAAATTTTACTAAGCTTTTTATAATTGGTGGTTTTTTAACTGGGATTTTAAGCGTACTATTTCTTTATATTTTTAATTTAAACCATCTTTTAGTTGGAGCTTCTGGCGCTATATCGGTATTAATTGGGCTTGTTGCTAGACATGATGTTTTTAATAGAAAAGGGTTAATTATTGCGATACTTTTAATATCTTTTGCTCCTTTAATGCTAGGAGTAAATATTGCGTGGTATGCTCATCTTTTTGGATTTATTATAGGGTGGTTTTGGAAAATTAAGTAGCGGGGGCAAGGCTTATGAAGTGGTATTATGTGGGATTAAACTCATCTTTATTGTATCCTTTTTTTAAAAAAGAAAATGAAAGTAAAGATATAAAAAACATAGATGTAAAAAAGGTTAAAATTTTAGAACCTTCCATCTGCTTAATAGAGTTTGACAAGATTGAGTCAAAAGATTTAGTTTTTTTGACAAGCCTATCTAAACAGTTGCAAAATTCCACTGTTTTTATCTTTTTAAATGAAATTCAAGCAAACTCAATTATCTATAATTTTGCATATAAAACTAAAGCTATCTCTATACTTAATGTTCCTAAAAATAGGCAAGAAGCACAGTCTTTGGTTGAGAATGTTTTGGATTTAGCTAAAAATGAGATAAGGAAAGATAAATTATCTAAAATATCTAATTTTTTAGATAAAAATATACCTTTTTTATACCATAAAAAAGAGGATAATATCTATTTTAATGAACTATTTCAAAAAATTTTCCCAAGCATAATTACTTGCCCCACGCCTTCAATAGAGTATTTTTTAAAAAACAAAGAGTTATCTAGTGGGGAGAAAAGTTTTAAAGGAAGTGTTACCCAAAAAGATTTTGAAACTTTTATCTTTTATTCTCAAACTTCAAAAAAAGAGTATGGGATTAAACACCGATATGAAGCCATTGAGTGGATAAGAGATAGGTTTGAGCTAGAGGGAGATGTTTTAAATTTACACTTTTTTTTATTTTGTATAGAAAATAAAAACTATGCACAAAAGAGCCTTTTAGCGTATGATTTTTATAAATGGAGAAAAAGTATTTTTACTCTTCTTTTAAAAACAGTACCTCCATTTGATTTTGTAGCAAAATGGGATGAAGAGCACTATCTGTTTTGTTACACAAAAAAGACTCCAAATGGCGCTAAAGCAGTGTTTGAAAAGCTAGAAGAGCTTAATGAGAGCATTGCTCCATCACTCAAGAGTTATTTTTGGAAAAATCAAGCCTCAAGCACTAAAGAGGCGATGGAGCTTATAAATGGTTTGAGTTTAGATCCGCAATATATGCAAAAAGAGGAGATTTATCATATTAAAGTAAACTCTTCGCAAGAAGCACTCTTAAGTGAAGGAGAGAGAATACATCAAATCCTTAAAGATGCCATGATTTCAAAACAAGAGATAAAGCTTCAAAATATATATAAAGGAATGTGCATAAATACAAACTCTCTAGTGCTTGGAGAGGAAGAGGGGATGCTTTACTTAAAATCACAATCCATACAAGCTTATGCCATGAAAGAGAGCCAAAGTGTGGTAATTATTAGTGATATTTTTGAAAAAGATGTACAAGCTAGCGTTAAACTTATAGACAATGAAAAGGGGATAGTTTATATAGATGATTTTTGTTACTTAAAACATAGTACAAATGAAAGGCGTCACTCAAGAGTCCAAACAAAGACAAGAACACCGATCTTCATTACTCAAGGAAAGGTACAAATCCATGGTGAAATCTTAGATCTATCTTTTCATGCCCTAGCCATCACAACTAGGATAAAAATAGATAGTTTAAAAGAAGATAGGATAGTAAATTTCTCTTTTCATTTGCCAAATGAGAGAATGGACGATGGTTTTAGCTTAGTAAAAGGGCTTGGCAAGATTATTTTTACAGAAAAATTAAATAAAATGGAGAGCAAAATAGTCTTAACAATTGACTTAAAAAAGCCATATGATTCTAACCTTTTACAATATATTCACTCAAGGCAAAAAGAGTTGGTAAAAGAGTTAAAAGCACTATCATCTTTGGCATCAAACTAGCTTTTTGATTAAACTTTTATGTGATATGATAGGGGAATGAAAAAAGTTTTTTTTATAAGACATGCAAAAGCTAGTTGGAAAAATAGCCAAACAGATGACTTTGATAGGCCTTTAAATAAAAGAGGTCGAAAAGATGCGTTTTTAATCGCAAATAGATTAAAAGAGTTTGGTATAAAGCCAGATATGATTTTAACTTCACCTGCTATTAGGGCGCAAAAAACTGCAAAAATTATCTCAAAAATATTAGAAAAAGAGTATATATTAGTTGAAGATCTATATCAAAGCTCTTTTGAGGGCTATTTAGAGCTTATATCAAATATTCCAGATAAGCATGAAACCATCTTCATCATAGCTCACAATCCAGAGATTACCTTAGTTTGCGAATATTTAACAGATCTCATACTAGGAACCATTCCAACCTCAGGCATAGCAGCTGTTAAGCTTAATTGTAGCAGTTACTCCCAAATAGGGGAGGGGTGCGCAAAGCTTCTATTTTTTGATTATCCAAAAAAGCATTTAAAGAAAACCTAGCTACAAAACTACAAAAACTTAAACTCCTTTAATATTAAATACTCAAGATAGATTTCATCCATATTTACCATTAGTAAAATAGTTTATATTTAAATACACATTTACATATGGATAATTTTAGAGTTTTCAAAAGGTAAACTCTAATCAAAAGAGCTAGATTTCGCCATTTGAAAATGAAAAAGAGTTGGGGGGAGATGGGTTTGATTTAATAGTTTGAAAATTACAGTTTTCAATACAAAATATGATTATTCTTTGTATTTTACCTTTTGCAAAGCCCTATATATAGCTTTTTAGTGAAAAGTTAAAATTTTAGTTAAATTCATAGTTTTCAAAAATGATATAATCTTTAAAAAACTTGGAGTCATAATGAAACGGCCAATTGATTGTGAACTTAACCCAAATGAATCACTTCTTTATTGGATGAGTAGGTTTATAAGATTTAAACTAAACTCTTTATCAAATAGATCTTTAAAAGATCCAAAAATGCTCTCACAGGTTACTTTTGCTCTTACTAAAGGGGTTAACTCTTTAGATGAGCTTGATACTTTAGTTAAAAGAGCAAGAAACGCTGGAATGAGCGGGATAAATACTTATTTTAACCCTTTGAAAAAATTTGTAGAGTTTATAAGTTTTTACAATCTTCACTCCCTAACCCAGATAAATGAAGAGCTTTTGGCTGATTTTTTGGCAAGTGCGACTGGCGGGCTTAGCGATGCGACTAAGAAAAATTATCGCATTGCCCTACTCTCTTTGTTTGGTTTTTTAGATAAGCATAATGAAGAGGATGGAAAAGCACACCTGTTTAATATAGAGCTTAAAAATTGGGGAGGTATAACAGGCAAAGGTGGTGAAAAATTACCAGAATATATGAATGAAGATGAGCTTGAAAGGTTTTTAAAGGCAATTGATGAGGCTAAATTTAAAACAAATGAAAATAGAAACAAACTTATAATAAAACTCATTTTATATACTGGAATTAGAGTTTCAGAAGCTTTAAGTGTGAAGGTTAAAGATATAGTCCAAGAAGATGACTGTTTTTCTATTAGAATTCTTGCAAAAGGAAATAGACATAGAATAGTCATGATAAAACAACACTTAATAAGAGAGCATTTAAGTGAGCTTTTAAGAGAGAGTTACTGTAAAGATGGGCTTTTATTTTGCAATAGATTTGGTGAAATGATTTCTCAAGCTTATGTAAGCAGGCTTGTTGAGCAGATTTTGTTTCAAGCAGGCATTAGAAAATCAAAAAATGGTGCTCATATGCTAAGGCACACCTTTGCAACTTTGCTTTACCGCAAGCGAAAAGATATAATTCTAGTTCAAGAAGCTTTGGGACATGCTAGCTTAAATACATCTAGAATCTACACACATTTTGATAGCGATAGATTAAAAGAGGCTGCAAAAGTTGCTGAAGAGTTAAATATAAATAGTCATAAAGGAAGATGATGCACGATGCATTTGAAGAGTTAAAAGTGATTAAGTCAAAATTGGTAAAAGAAGAGAAATCTACTAAAAAAATAGAAGATAAAAAAGATAGAGAAGTAAGGCTAAAAAATGAATTTTTAGACTATATGAAAAATAGTGGCGTAGAAAAAAAGTAAAGAAGTGTTTTTAAATTCGAGTGTAGATTTTTGTACTTTGGAAACAAAGTGTGCATACTTAAAAGATGAAAGAGCTAGGATGAGATATAAATATATCTTAAGTCCTACTTCATTTACAAATGACTCATTAACTCATAGAGGCTGGAGGCGCTTTGGAGAGTACTACTCCATCCCAAAGTGCAATGGATGCAATAAATGCCTTAGCTTAAGAGTAAACGCCCTAGAGTTTAAATTTTCAAAAAATGCCAAAAGGGTGTTGAAAAAAAATTTAAATACTAAAATAATTATGCGCCCTCCCTCAGTAACTAAAGAGCATTTAGAGCTGTATGATTTGTATCATAAAGAAAGAAAAGAGAGTAAAAATTGGGATTTTTATAACATTTCAGCCCAAAGTTACTATGAGCTTTATGTTTTAGGGCATGGTGATTTTGGCAAAGAGGTTCTCTATTTTGTTGACAATAAGCTAGTTGCAGTTGACTTGATAGACTTTTTAAGTGATGGTATCTCATCAATTTACTGCTACTATGATCCTTCCTATGCCCATCTATCTTTGGGAAAATTCTCTTTATATCAGCAAATTTTAATTTGTAAAGTAAAAAAACTGCCATGGGTATATTTAGGATATTTTGTAGAAGATTGCCCTAGCCTTTCATATAAGGCTAACTACAAACCGTTTGAATTATTGAAAAATAACCCTGCCTTACAAGAAGAGCCTATTTGGGAGTAAAAGTGGAATCCTTTTTGCTTGATTTGAGTCAAACAAAAGGAGAAAACAGTGCAACTTACATTTACTCCAGATCTTTGCTCTATCTTTTTAAAAGATGAAACAACTTACTATAGACTGCAACAAATCATCGATAAACACTTTCCCCATAGAGTGGGCAGAAAAGATAAAATAATACTTTTTCCAAAAGAAGATGAGTTGCATCAAAGAAGATATTTTTTAAAGCTTATTTCAAAACTATATCAAAAAAATCAAAACCAAAAGAAAGATGAAGTAGCTAAACTAGAGGGTTCTTTAGATAAAATCCTAAAATTTTCACTTTTGCAAAGTGGCGCATTGATGCCTCATTTAAACATTAAATTACTATTTGAAAATGATGGAGCGATTTTGTTTAAACTTGAGAGCAATAATAGACTCTTAATAAGCTATCTTAAGAACTATTTTAAAGATCATCTCATTCAGTACAGGCTAAAAACTCACACTTTAACTCTATTTCCAAACTCATACGATACTTTTAAACAGCTTGAAAAACTTGTTGGAAATAGTAAACATTTAGGATGGATTATAAATTTTCATTTTAAAAAAGAGGATCTTTCTCTTTTAGAAAAGAGGTTAAAAAATAAAAATGGAAGAAAACGAAGATTAAACTCGCTTTATGGACTACTTGAAGAGTATTTTGCCCTCTTAGGATGCAGTGCTAAAGACTCTTTTGAAAAGATAAGAAAGCAGTACCTAGCCCTAGTTAAGCAGTATCATCCAGATATGAATAGTTACAGATCAAAAGAGTTAACATCTCTTTATAGAGAGAAGTTTGAAAACATACAAATTGCTTATGAGATGATAAAAACATACTACAATGAGCAAGGATCCATCTGCGCTTAAGTCTTAAACTCTTTTAATTTAATATTTAAGTTTTCAGTTAACCTATATAGATGCTCAGCTGCTCCTGCAATCTCTTCAACACTTCTAGCATTGGAGGAAGATAGTTCATTTACACCCTTGATTAAATCTACCGCCTTTGTAGCATCTTGTGTTAAGGCATTTGATCTTATCGCTCCATTTGCAATGGTCTTTACATTATTATCCATCGTTTTTACACTATCTAAAATAGCCTCTTCAACTGAACTACTTACTTCTACTAATTTGAATATATTTTGAGTATTTAAATTCATCTGCTCTGCTGAATCGTTTATGGATTGAACTATCACATTTATAGTTGCATTAATTTCAGTCAAACTTCTTTGAGTTCTCTCAGCCAAATTTCTAACTTCATCTGCAACAACAGCAAATCCTCTTCCATGCTCTCCTGCGCGCGCTGCTTCAATAGCAGCGTTAAGTGCAAGAAGATTTGTTTGATCAGCTATATCATTAATGACAGTTAAAACTTCTTTAACATTCTCTGCATCAAGGCTTAACTGTTTTAATTTATGCGCTAACTCATTTTCAGACTCACTAGCTAAATTGATCTCCTTTTTTAAAGATCTCATCTTCTCTTTAGCCTCACTTAGCTTTTTTTCTGCTTCAACTATCTCATCTTTAGTATTTATCGATTCATGTGAGAGCTTTTCTATGGATAATTTTATCTTATCAATCTCTTTAATAGTATCTTCAACTCTATCCATTCCCTCTTTGGCATTATCTCCAATTTGCAAACTACTGCTACTAAGTTCACTTGACACAGAAGCATTCTCATTTGAAGAGGTTTTTACCTCCTTAAATATATCTCTTAACTCTTTTAAAAGAGTGTTTATTCCACTAGATACCTCTCCAAGTTCATCTTTGCTAGGAGAAATAGTTATGGTAAAGTCTCTAGTTTTGTGTATTTTCTCTATCTCATCTTTAAAATTATGCACCTTTGAAACAATGGAACGGGAGATTAAAAAGAGTAAAAATAGACTCACTACCCCTAAGATTATAATTATTAAATTGATTTTTAAAGTTTGTCGCTCTAAATTTTTTGCATTATTATTTGCTATTAGCGTAGCTAATGAGAGAGTCTTTTTTGCTATCTCCTCATAAAGCAGTGTGGACTCTTTTACTGCCAAAACTAATCTTTCTTTATCTTCAAGCCCTCTGCTAGCAAAGACTATGTCTATGATGGGTTTATTAGCCTCTTCCCAAATATTTAAATCTTTTATAATGGAGTCTATACTCTTTTTAGTCCCCTCTCTTGGCACCATATTTTTCAGTGCTAAAAGAGAACTTTTTGCATCTTCAAGTTCTTTAGTGTATCTTAAAAAGTACTCATTATCAGCGAGTACTTGAAGGCTTCTTAACTCAAGCATAACGCTATTTACGCTAACTCTAACATTTCCTAAAGTCCAAACTCTTTGGATTGAAGCATTGCTAAAATTATTATTTGAAATGGTAAAAAATGCAATAACCACAAAAGTAACTAATAGTAAAATGGAGATTGTTAGTAGTTTTGCTTTAAATGTTTTAGGAAAAAATGAAAACTTCAACCCTTCTTTTGACACACTAAATCCTTATTTATGAAATATGTTTTGAAACTGTTTAGTTAGAAATTTTATATTAAAGTGTAAATATTACTAAATGAAGATTAAAACTAATTAAAAATTTAACTTATTTAGCAAAAAGTATAAAAAATATAACCAAAATAGGAAAATTTTATTTTAAAGGTAGTTTATTTTTGAAATTTATATAGCTTTTTTCGCTCGCTTGAGCTAGCTATATTTAACTGTTTTCTATATTTAGTAATGGTTCTTCTTACCATTTTTACTTCAAATTTACTCTCAATGAAAGATAGTATCTTTGCATCACTTAGTGGCTTTAGGGGGTTTTCTTTTGAAATTAAATCTTGGAGATACTCTTTTATTGCAGCATTTGAAGTCTCTTCATCTATGGCTGTACTAAAAAAATCTTTAATGGGAATGACTCCTCTGTTGCAAGCTATATATTTATTTGAAATAGCTCTTGAGATGGTTGAGGGGTTTCTACCAAGCTCATCAGCTAAATCTTTTAACTTCATAGGCTTAATTGATCCTCCTAAAAAAAAATCATATTGGTACTCAATAACCATAAGTCCAAGCTTATATAAAGTGGCTTTTCTCATCTCTAGCGCATCAATCAAATCAGATGCATTTTTTAACTTTTGAGCTACAAAGTTATTAGATTCATCTAATCCCTCACAATCTATTATCACTTTTGGGTAAAATTCATCATTTAATTTAATCTCCAAAACACCACTCTCCTCAAAGATAAAAAGATCTGGTATGGCTTCTTTTTTATCTTCAAAAAACTCTATTGCGGGTGGATTTTTAAAACTTTTTACCACCTTTAAAGCTTTATGAAAATACTCTTTATCAAAATACTCTTCTAAAGATTTTAAATTTAAAATTAACTCTTTAGCTTGCTCGTAAAGTTCATCGTTTAAATCTAAATCATTAAGTTGAAATAAAAAAGACTCTTTTAAATCTTTCGCGCCAATTCCTGCTGGCTCTAAATGGGCAAATCTAGCTCTAATTTTTTCAACTTCCTCGCTTTTTATCCCCTCCTCTTCCCACCATTTTTTACTAGGAGCATAATATCCATTTTCATCAATTTGCTCAATTATACTAATAGCTATTTTTTGGGATTTTGGAGTTGGAAAAAGGGGTGGAATTATCTGTTCTTCTAAGGTTTCATATAGTGATTTTTTTGAAAAAGTTAATGCTTCTATGGCAGAAGTAGCAGAATTTGGAGAAGATTTATTGAAAAACTCTTTTTTTGGCCTACTTTTTTGCTCCTCTTCTTCATTTGCATATCTAATCTCTATGAATGGATTTGTTTCACAAAAAGGCTCTAAAGTCTCTTTTAATGTTTCAAGATTTGCTTGCAAAATGGGCAGCCAACTCCTAAGAGTAGTTGAGAGTTTCTGTTTTGGCGAAGGGGTTTGGGCTTGCCTAAGTGATAGCATTTTTATACCAATTTAAAGCTTTCGCCAAGATAGTATGTACGAACTAATCTATTCTCAGCCACCTCTTTACTCGTTCCGCTTGCTAAAAGCTCTCCATCTTTAATGACATAAGCTCTATCGCAAATTGCTAAAGTCTCCCTAACATTATGATCTGTTATTAAAATCCCAATATTTAATTTTTTTAAATCTTTAACAATATTTTGAATATCGCTAACAGCAATTGGATCAACTCCAGCAAAAGGCTCATCAAGGAGTAAAAACTTAGGAGTAATAGCTAAAGATCTTGCTATTTCGCACCTTCTTCTCTCTCCACCACTTAAACTTACACCCTTTCTTTGTCTAATTGGCTCAATATTTAAAAGCCTTAAAAGTTCTTCAACTTTTTCTACTTGAACTTTTTTATCTTCATATACAACTTCAGCTGCTAGCATTAGGTTTTCTTCAACACTCAACTCTTTAAAAACACTTGATTCTTGTGGTAAATAGCCTATTCCTTTTTTAGCTCTCTCATGTAAAGGGGTTGTTGAAATGTCTTCATTATCTAAATAAATATTACCTTTAGTTGCCCCAATTAATCCACATATCATATAAAAAGTTGTGGTTTTCCCAGCACCATTTGGCCCAAGCAAACCAACAATTTCACCACTTCTAACTTCCAAAGATATCTCTTTTATTATTTGGCTATTTTTTATAGTTTTTGATAACTTATCTACTTTAAGTTTATGCATAATAAACCTCATATTTTCTCATATTCTTAAAAGGAGTAATTTTAATTTTGATATATTCAAAACCAGTGCTTTTTAATACCTTTTCAAACTCTTCATCACCCCACTCTACCATATGTATCCCCTCTTTTGAAAACTCTTCAAGTAATCCTTGTTGCAAAAAACCTTTTAAACCTGATTGATAGATATCATAGTGAAAAAGCCAATTTTTATATGAGTTCATTATTGAAAATGTAGGCGAAGAGACTTCATTTTCTATCCCAATCTCTTTAGCAAAACTCTTTACAAAAGTGGTTTTTCCAGAGGCTAAATCACCTTGTAAAAGAATGATTCCTCCATTTTTTAGGGCTTTTAAAACAAAGCTAGCAACTTCCCCTATCTCATCTAGGCCACAAACAAAACTCTTTTTATTCATAAATTATTTGAAACTTCCACTATGAGTTCTAGCTTACTTTTAGCAAGCCTTCCATCAATAGCCATTCTAGCCATCTCAATACCCTCTTTTATATCCCTAGCCCTACCTTCAACAAAAAGTGCTGCCGCGCTATTTAAAAGAATGATCTCTTTTTTAGCACCCTGCTCTTTTCCATCAAAAATATCTCTAGCAATTTGATCATTATATGCAGCGTTTCCACCCTTTATGGCTTCAAAAGGGTATAGTTTCAAACCATAAGCCTCAGGGTCTATCTCTAACTCTTTTATATTTTCATCTTGAACCAAAATAGCATCACTTACTCCACTAATACTAATCTCATCCATGCCATCTCTAGAGCAAACCACTAAAGAAGATGGACTATTTAACATAGAAAGAGCTCTAGCCATAGGTTGCAAAAACTTTTTAGGATAAGCCCCTAAAAGGTACTTACTAGCTCCTGCTGGGTTTGTTAGTGGACCTAGGATATTAAATATAGTAGAATGATCTATACTTCTTCTAATTGGCATTATATGCCTCATGGCTGGATGATGATTTACTGCAAACATGAAGGTAAAACCACACATTTTAAGCATTTTTGCTTGATTTCCAATGTCTAAATTTAAATTTATCCCAAGCGCTTCAAGCATATCTGCACTTCCAGAGTTGCTTGTAACTGCCCTATTTCCATGTTTAGCTACTAAACATCCAAGCGAGCTAACCACTAATGAAGTAGTACTTGAGATATTAAAACTACCACTTTTATCTCCACCTGTTCCAACTATGTCTATGACTCTATCTCTCATTGATTTATCGAGTGAAAGCTTGATGGAGTGCTCTCTCATTACGCTAGCAGCTGCGGCTAAATCAACATCACTTTCACCCTCAATGTGCATCTTTATAAGTTTTTCTCTTGCTTCACTCTCTTCAACTCTATTTTGAAACAAAAGATCAAACCAGTGTCTAGTCTCATCAAAACTCATTAAATTTCCTTGATATAAATTTCTTGCTCACTCTTTGGAGTGTTTTTCGTAGTAGGAATAGTTAAAATTTCATATTTTTTAACTCTATCAAGATATCTTAATTCAATAATGTCTCCAACCTTAACTTTTCTAGCAGGTTTAACTACAATATCATTAATGGATACAACACCACTTTTGCACATATCCTCAGCTATGGCGCGCCTCTTTACTAAGTTTACACAATTTAAAAATTTATCTATTCGCATGGGGTATTGTAATAAAATTTTTTAAAAGTAGCAATAGAAGTGGAATAAGAAATGCTTATATTAACTTTCTCTTTACCAAAAATTGGCTATTATATCCCCTTAAAATCTTATAAATAACAAGGAATTAAATGAAGCAATCTGTAAAAAAAGTGGTTTTAGCTTACTCAGGCGGACTAGATACAAGTATTATTTTAAAATGGCTTCAAGATGAGTATAAGTGTGAGGTTGTAACCTTTACTGCTGATATTGGGCAAGGTGAAGAGCTTGAGAGTGCAAAACAAAAGGCAATAGAGCTTGGCATAAAGCCAGAAAATATATTCATTGAAGATTTAAAAGAAGAGTTTGTAAAAGAGTATGTATTTCCAATGTTTAGAGCAAATGCAATCTATGAGGG